>URTD01000018.1 GCA_900550735.1 uncultured Collinsella sp. | reverse complement strand
CCCCTGGTTGGGCAGCTACGCCTTCCTAGCACTCGAGCGCATGCTTAAAATCAAATGCGCCGCTGAGTTGGGCCTTCGCGGACTCGACCCGTCACGCCCGTACTTTATGCAGTTTAAGATGAAGGCCGACGAGGAGACGTTCTTTGAAGTGCTCGCCGCCGAAGCCGAGAAAGACTTCGACCCCATCGAGCTCGTCTATCCCGGCGAGGTGCCTTACTTTGATCGTTACGATGAGTTCGTTCCCGAAGAGCTCGTGCGCAAAGGCTTTGCCGAAGGCGTGCTCGACATCGAAGGCATGAAGCAGCGCGTTCTCGGCTGGCGCGACCACGCCTAAGACCAGTCTTTTTGGGACGGGGAGACTTATTTGTCGTGAAGGACGGTGCCGAGGAAGTCGGTGTCGAAGGGCACGGCTTCGGCAAAGGCATAGTCGCCGTCGCTGGCGATGAGCAGGTAGTTCTCCTCGCCGCCGAACTCCGCATCGCCACACGGGACCACCCAGGCGTGGGCGAATACCTCGAGTGCCGTGGCGGCGCAGTCGCGCAGGAACGTCACATCGCTCCCCTCGCTTGCGCTCACGGTATTGGCCACGTAGATACCCCCGGGGTTCAGGCTGCCCCGCACCAGGCGCATCGCCTCAACGGTCGCCAGCTCGCGCACGGGCTCGGCACCGCCAAAGCAATCGCTCACGACCACGTCGTAGCGACGATGGCCCACGCTCGTCACACCCAGATACGAGCGAGCCTCAGCGGTTATCACCCGCAGGCGATCGCCCGCCGCGCGCTCCAGCTCGTCTAGGTAGAACCAGCGGCGCGCCAGGCGCGTAATCTCTCCGTCATACTCGATGACGTCCATGCGCAAGCCCTCGTGCGACATCAGGGCGAATTTAGGATAGGCAAACCCGCCGCCGCCCAGCATAAGCATGCGGTCGATACCGTGACCATAAGCGTCGCGCATCGCATCCTCGGCCTCAAACACGTCGTCAAACGCGCGATAGTACGCAAAGACGGGCTCCGCCCAGCGCTCGCCAGCGTAACTCGCGCTTTGGTAGACGCCGCCTTGCACCAATACGCGGACTTCGTCGCCGCCCTCGTCGTGCACGCGTTTCACACGCGCCAACCCATTGCGGGTTCGCGCAACCTGCAGACAGGCAGCACGAACAGCGACAGCGGCCGCACCAAGCGCCGCGGCTCCCAGAGCAACACCGGCAACGACGCCGGCAGAAACACTCGGCTTGTTCATCTAGAGCTCCTTTTGCAGATAAAGGCCATGGTCATAAAATCCAAGATGGCGATAGTACTCGCGTGTGCCAATCGCGCTAATCACGCTGATACGCGCATAACCCGCATCCCGGGCAATCTCGCACGCACGCTCTACGAGCAAACGCCCCAACCCGTGATGCTGCGCCGCCTGGCCCTGGTCGCCCACGCGCGCCGCCATGCCATACACGTGCACCTCGCGAATCATCGCCTCGTCCGGCGTCGTCGGCAACTCGTCCGCATGTGCGGCAACAAACGAATGGTCGGGCAGCGACAACCGCAAAAAGCCCACGATCTTGCCCTGCGGCGTCACCCACTGCAAAAAGCGCTCGTGTGTCACCGGCGTCTCGTACGCGACCTCATCAAGGGTCAGCTCATGCAAGTCGGCACCCGCCGTGCTGATTTCGCGATAGCGAATCTCGCGCACCGTCGCACCGTCACCCCGAACAGCCAGGCGGTTCTCAACGAGCTGACGCAGGTTGGGTTTCTTGTTGCCCACCATAATGTCGTCGGAACTAAAGTCGCGGATCATGCGACTAATGCGGCAGAACGCCGGCGTCACCACGATGTCGTCGGCCAACACATCGAGCAGCTCGTCCTCGGTATAGGGGCGCCACTCGCCGCGCTCATAGCGGCCCACCAGACGCGAGCCCTCGATGAGCGCACACGGATAGACCTTGACCTCGTCGGGCATAAAGGCCCCTTCGGTCATAAAGCGCTCGTAGTCGCGCTTGTCCCCCTCGGGCGTGGCGCCCAGCAAGTTAAGCATAAAATGCGCATGGATCTTAAAGCCAAACAGGCGCGCAAGCGAAAACGCCCGCTCGATCTGCGCCACCGAAATGCGACGCTCGTTGATATCGAGCAGATGCTGGTCGAGACTCTGGATACCCATCTGAATCTTGGTGCAACCCAGGCGGCGGATGAGCGTGAGCGCCTGTGGCGTCACGGCATCGGGCCGGGTCTCGATAACGAGCCCCACCACGCGATGCTTCGCCGTCTCGTTGATGTGCTGCTGACGCTCGAGCTCCTCCATCGTTGCCGTTTGCCACTCGGCAACCTCGCCCCACGGCGTACCGGAACCGTACAGACGACGCACCGCGCGGTTATAGCCGCCCACAGCAGCATCCACACGCCCCTGCTCGTCGGCAACGCCGGCAGCGAGCTCGACCTCGTCTGTCGCAATGCCGGCAGCCCGATAGCACTCGCGGCGCTCCACTACCACCGGCGGCAGGGCATCGGCGGGAGCGTCATCGAGCAGGCGCCCCGCCTCGGCACGGCTGATACCCGGACGCGCCAACATGGGGTTGGCCGCCACGCCGGCCACGGCATCGTCATTGAGCGCGCGGAAGAGTTCCGACATAAACCATGTCTGATAGCCTTCCGGATAGTCGCTCCAGGTACCGCCAAGCACGATAAGCTCGATCTTATCGGTCGCATGCCCCATTTGCGAAAGCGCCGTCAAACGGGCACTCACCTGCAGATACGGATCGAAGCAGTTTTGCTCCGCACGGGCACACGCCGGCTCGGCGTGCAGATAGCTCTTGGGCATGCGCAGGTCGTTGGGGCAAAACAGGCAATCGCCCGAGCACGGCCACGGCTTGGTGATGACGGTAATGGTCGCCACGCCCGAGGCCGTGCGGCGCGGCTTCATACGCAGCACCTGCAGCAGTTGACGCTCCAGCTCGACATCGACATTCCATGCCGTCCAACGAGCCGGCTCCTCGCGCTTCACCCGCTGGTAAAACGGCAGCAGGCGACGCTTGGCCAAATCGCGTTTGTCGGCACCCTCACGGCGCGCCTCGGCATGTATCAGTTTGACGAGAGCCTTGTCGTCCACGGTCTCACCGCGACGCAGAGCATCGAGTATGTTCAAAATAATCTGTTCCATGCCCCCATTGTAAAGGCAAAGGCGCCGGAGCCCGACGCGGCTCCGGCGCCTTCATCAAACAGCGCAGCTATGGTTTATAAGTCTTCGATAGCCGTCTGTCACTCCGGATCAAACGACATGTCGCCCAAACCGACCTTAAAACGATACGTGGCAGACTTATCGCCGTTATCGAATTCAAGATTCAAAATAGTCTCGCCATCGTAGCCAAGCGGAAGGAAATCGCTCTCGAAGTCGCCGCTGCCCACGGTAAGGCTCGCCTTAAATCCCGTAGAATTCGGAACCGTCATCTCCACATCGCCCGAGTCCACGCTCACGTCCATCGACTTCGCGGGGGCCTGGTAGAGCTCGAACGTCGCATCGCCCAAACCGACCTCGGCATTCAGAGTGTCGGTCACGGTGCCCGCAAACGCGACGTCTCCCGAATCCAACGTCAAATCAAAGTCGTGGCACGCAATGTCCGCGACCGTCAGGTCTCCCAACCCCACGTTTGCCGTAATGCCCATCATGTTATCGGCAAGCTCACGCGGCAGTTCAATGGTGACCTTACGGTCATGGGCGCGCTCGTCATCGCAGTCGAACTGGCTAATCTTGAGTGTAGAGCCCTCAATCTTGACCAGATTCTGAGTGGCGGCATCGGAAGCAGACACCCCCTTTGCAACGTGCCCGCTTTCGATGACACGTACCGGTCCGCCAGAGACACGTTTAACCTCGACCGTCCCCGACGTCACATCCAAGTCGAGCGATTGGAACGCGTCTTCGTCAAAGGTCGTGCTCGAAAGCTGCTGAGGCCGAGCGGAATAGTTACCGCCATCCAAAAGATCGCCCTCGTCCACCACATCGTCCATACCAGACAGGCCGGATACAACATCGTCGAGATCCCACGGGCCATCAAAATGAATCAATGTCCGCGAAACGCCAAAGACAAGCCCAACAATGAGCACAAACGCTCCGATGCCAACACCCAGGCGTACCTTGGATTCATGCGAAATCTTCATCATTCGTCACCCTCTTTGGCACATGGCTCAGCGGTGGTCGTGGTAGCCACGTCAGCATCAGGTTCCGCAGAAGCATCCTTCCCCTGGGCCTTGATCGCCACCGACGCCGGACCAACCTGAATATCCCCGCGCGCCCAATCACCATCGAGCGCACGCGCCACCCAGCGATAGATAGGAATCGTGAAGAAGATCAGCGCGGCAAAGGGACCGGCACCAAACAGGAACATCAGTAAAAAGAACAGCAGCCAGCACACGGCCCAATACGGGAACGACTGGAACGGACCCTTCACCGGAGTCGGGCCGGCCGCGCCACCGCCCGTCACCTGCGCCGTCGCCGCATTGGCGGCCTGCGCACTCCAGCTTGCCGCTTGCGCCGCCTTGGCCGCAGCATCACTCGCCTGCGTTGCCGCCTCGGTAGCGCGCGCCGCCGCCTCATGGGTGCGAGCACGCTCTGCCGCCTCGGCCTCGCGCTGACGGGCGCGGGCCTCGTTCTCAAACTCGATATCGTCCTCGATCTCGTCGCTCGGATTGAGCAGCTCGTCCAGGCTCACACCGTAAAGCTTGGCGAGTGAGATCAGGTTCTCGGTATCGGGCGAGCTCTCCGCGCGCTCCCATTTACTGACCGCCTGGCGCGACAGTCCCAGCTTTCGTGCCAGCCCTTCTTGGCTAAAGCCCTTGCTGCGACGAAGGTCGGCGAGCCGCTGCGCAGTTTCTACATTCATGGTTCCTCCTATGTGATGCCAGCCGTGCCGCCGGACCGTTTTTTGTTCTTAAGGCGCCTTGCACAGTTAAAAATCTATCCGCCACCGCCAAAATCATGCCACCTATTCTAGTGAGATTTTTGACAACCGGCGGTTGCGGGTGCATATGAGCTGCGGAAATGTGTCCAAACAAAGCAATGACCCGCAGCTCGGTTGTCCCCGTTGCGGCGTTAACGGTAGTATGGTCGTACTGTTTATTTCGCACCGCCAACGGAGGGAGTTCCGCGCCGTGAACCGCGATTTCGCCTCATCGCTCATCCAGCTCAACAATACGTTCTATCGCGAGCACTCCGCCTCCTTCTCCGATACGCGCCAGGCCCCGTGGCCCGGCTGGGTGCGCACCATGGACATCGCACTCGGGCAGCTCGACGTCGCCACGATCGAGCATCCCGTCCGCGTCTTCGATCTCGCCTGCGGCAATATGCGATTCGAGAACTTTGCCGCCGGAGGCGCACTTGCCGCCAAGGGCGTCGATGGCGCAAACCCCTCGGCAGATGCCAGCTGCCCGTTTGAGTTCTATGGTGTTGACTCGTGTCAGGATTTGGCTATCGATGCGCACGGTCACGCCCTGCGCATTCCCAACCTGCACTTCCAGGAACTCGACGTGCTCGATGCCCTTATGAAGCTCAACCCCGCCGAGACACCCGACGTGCTTTTCGACGCCCCGCTCGCCGACATCTCGGTCTGCTTTGGTTTTATGCACCACGTACCGTCGTGCGAGTACCGCGTACGCGTGCTCGACGCCCTGGTGCGCCAGACGCGCCCGGGCGGCATCATCGCCATCAGCTTTTGGGAGTTTATGAATGACGAGCGCATGGCGCGCAAAGCCGTTCGCGCCGAGGCCCGCGCCGAGCTCACCCCGCCGTTTGAGGGTTACGATTCCGCGCAGTTTGAAGCCGGCGCCCACCTCATTGGCTGGCAAAACGACCGCCACGCCTACCGCTATTGCCATCACTTTGACGATCAGCAGATCACCGACCTGGTGCGCGGCGTCCGTACGTTCTACAAGAGCGGCGAGGTCCCCGTGCGCGAGCTTGAGCGCTTCCATGCCGACGGTCGTAGCGGCGAGCTCAACCGCTATGTGATTCTCAAGCGCCTGTAGGCACCGACGACTCGCCGCCGAGCCGCACCACATCTTTCGGGCAATCTATGCCCGCCCTTTTCAACCCATTGACGGAACGCGCAGCTATGCGTTCCATACTTATGACCAAGGAGCCTCATGGGAACCGTCCACGTTCGCACGCCTAAGAACTTTGTGCTCGAGGAGCGCCTGGAGCGCTACGCCGATGCGATTGAGACGAACCCCGAGGCCTATGTCGGAGATTGGCGCAAGGCCTGTGCGCCCGCAGGCAGCAAGCCCTTCGAACACCTTCATCTGGATCTGGGCTGTGGCAAGGGAACCTATCTGGTCGAGCGCGCCCACCGCGAGCCCGACACCCTCTTTATCGGCATGGACCAGGAGCCCATCTGCATCGCCTATGCCGCGCAGAAAATCTGCGAACAGGGGCTATCCAACGCACTCGTCCTGCCCCGAGGCGCCGCATCGCTGCCACAGCTGTTTGCCGCAGGCGAGCTCGATGCCATCACCATTAACTTTCCCACGCCGCAGCCCAAGGCCAAGTACGCTAAAAAACGACTCGTCCATGTCGACCATCTGATGCTCTACCGCCCGCTCTTTTCAGCCGGCGCTACCGTCACACTGCGCACCGATAGCAAGCCGTTGCGCGATTACGCCCTGGGACAGTTTGCCGCGGCCGGCTACGATACGCTTTGGGTAAGCGACGATGTCCGCCGCGACCATCCCGAGCATCCCGAGACCGAGTACGAGCGCCGCACGCGCGAGATGGGTGCCGCCGTCTATGGCATTTGCGCCACACCTGGAGCGCAGCCCAGCGATGAACAGCTCGCGGCGGGCCGCGCGCAGGAGCAAAGCCTAGCCTGCTACCTGCCCGAAAACCTCGATGCGCTCACCTATGTACCTCTGGGCATGGAAGAGGCCGTCGAGAACTTTAGAAACCGCGCCCGCAAAGGCAAGAAGCGCCTGCCGCAGGAGTCCTAGGGGCTTCTGATGGTCGCGGCGTCGGCAAACAAGTGAAAATAGGCGTCAGCGAACGACCCTCAAACCTAAGTGAGTAGACTTTTTTGCAATAGCCAAGCACAACCCGCATAACGAAAACTAAAACCGCAGGTAGAGCTCTTGCGCAAAAGCCATGTGCTCGCGATATTGCAAAAAGTCTACTCACTTAGCTGGCAACTGCACCAAACGGCTGGGCAGAACGCCCATTTCCTGCATTTTCTCGCGCGCTGGCACCCCGCACCGCCGCTACGCCATAATAGTTGGCGGACAATCGCGAGAGAAAGCAACCACATGGCACAGACCACGACAGATACCGCCGCCAGCACCGTCTCCGGCGCCGGGGCCGCCAGCTCATTCTCGGGCGGCACAGGAACCGAGGCAGAGTTCGGCTCGCTCGGCGCGCTCTCCCCCACCTGGTGGGAGCCCGAGGACGGCAGCGAGCCCGAGCCATGGCTCACGCCCGATCAAGCCTTCGAACGCTTCTTTGAATGGACGAGCGATCGCGGCATTGAGCTGTGGGACCACCAAGAAGAGGCCCTCATGGACCTAGCCGCCGGAGATCACGTCATTTTGGGAACACCGACCGGATCGGGTAAATCGCTCGTCGCATTGGGCATGCTCTTTATGGGCATGGCACAGGGCAAACGCTGTTATTACACGGCCCCTATCAAGGCCCTGGTCAGCGAAAAGTTCTTCGATCTGGTACAGGTGCTCGGCCGCGATAACGTCGGCATGATCACCGGCGACACGCATATCAACACCAAGGCGCCCGTCATCTGCTGCACGGCCGAAATCCTTGCCAACGATGCGCTGCGCGAGGGTGAGGACGCCGACGTGGGCTGCGTCGCCATGGACGAGTTTCACTACTTTGCCGACCCCGACCGCGGTTGGGCCTGGCAGGTGCCGCTGCTCACCCTGCCCCACACGCAATTCATGCTCATGAGCGCCACGCTCGGCGATGTCACCGCGATCGCCGCCTCGCTCGAGGAGCACACCGGCGCTGCTTGCGACTTGGTTGTCGATGCCCCGCGTCCCGTTCCGCTGAGCTACGACTATGTGACGACCTCCCTCGAGGGCACGGTCGAGCTCGCCATGCGCCGCGGCGAGGCCCCGCTCTATATCGTGCACTTTAGCCAGGATGCCGCCCTTGCGACGGCACAGTCGCTCGCCAATTTTGGCATCGCCAGCAAGGAGCAGCGCGAGGCCATTAAGGAAGCTGCCAAGGGAACGAGCTTCTCGACGGCCTTTGGCAAGATTCTCAAGCGCCTGCTTGGATGCGGCGTCGGCGTGCACCATGCTGGCATGTTGCCGCGCTATCGCCTGCTGGTCGAGCGCTTGGCGCAGCAGGGTCTGCTGCCCGTCATCTGCGGCACCGATACGCTCGGCGTCGGCATCAACGTACCCATCCACACCGTGGTGCTCACCGCGCTCACCAAGTTCGATGGCTACAAGATGCGTCGTCTGCGCGCCCGCGAGTTCCATCAGATTGCCGGTCGCGCCGGCCGCTCGGGCTTTGACACCGAGGGTATGGTAATTGCCGAGGCGCCGGAGCACGAGATCGAAAATGCCAAGCTTATGGCCAAAGCGGGCGACGACCCCAAAAAACTCCGTAAGATTAAAAAGAAAAAGGCCCCCGAGGGCTTTGTCACCTGGAACAAGCAGACCTTTGAGCGCCTGATCGAGACGCAGCCCGAGACGCTCAAGCCGCGCCTGCGCATCACGCACTCCATGGTGATTAGCGTGGTCGAGCAGGGCGGCGATGCCCGCGCCCGCGTACACGACCTCATCGAGACGAGCCTGCAGACCCCCGAAGAAAAGGCCAAGCTCGAGGTTCGCGCCGACGAAATCTTCGCCACGCTCATCGATTCCGGCGTCGTCGTTCGCACCGAGGTGCCGCCCGCACCCGACGCCCCGGCTGACGCCGCACCGGACATCGACTATGCGCTGACGGTCGATCTGCCCGAGGACTTCGCGCTCGATCAGCCGCTCTCGCCGTTCTTGCTTGCCGCGTTGGAGCTGCTCGATCCCGAGAGCGAGACCTATACCATGGATCTGATCTCGATGGTCGAGGCAACGCTCGAGGACCCCAAGCAGGTGCTGCGCGCACAGGAGCGCGCTGCGCGCGACCGCGCGATGGCCGAAATGAAGGCTGACGGCGTCGAGTATGAGGAGCGCTTGGAGCGCATTCAAGACGTCACGTACGAAAAGCCGCTCGAGGATTTGCTCGACGCCGCCTTTGACAAGTACTGCCAGGAAGTGCCCTGGGCAAACGACTACCAGCTCTCTCCCAAGAGCGTCCTGCGCGATATGCTGGAAGGCGCGAGCGATTTTAAGGGCTACATTCAAAAGCTCGGCATCGCCCGCTCCGAGGGCATTCTGCTGCGCTACCTAGCCGAGGCCTACCGTTCACTCGACCGCACCGTGCCCATCGAGAAGCGCGACGAGCGCCTACGCGACATTATCTCGTGGCTGGGCTTTGTGGTGCGCTCGGTGGACTCGAGCCTGGTGGACGAGTGGGAGAACGCCGGCAACCCGGCAGCCCTCGACGCCGCGCCGCCGCGGGGCATCGACGAGGTCGTTGCGGACCGTCGCGGCTGCACGCTGTTGGTGCGCAACGCACTCTTCCGCCGCGTGACCCTTGCCGCTCGCGAGCACGTTCGCGACCTGGGCGAGCTCGACGACGACTGGGGCATGAGCGAAATCCGCTGGCAAAAGGCGCTCGATGCTTACCACGAGCAGCACGAGGAAATCCTCACCGACGGAGATGCCCGCAGTGCTGCGATGTTTTCCATCGACGAGAGCGACGAGAAGACCACGCACGTATGGCACGTGCACCAGATCTTTGCTGACGAAGACGGCGACCACGACTTTGGCATCATGGGCGATGTCGATCTGGACGCCACGCAAGACGGCGGCGAGGTCATCTTCAAGAACTACCGCGTCGGCTTTATCGAGGACCTGCTCGAGGACTAGCCGGGCGCAATGGGACGAAACAAAGCGGGGTCGCTGGCAACATCGCCAGCGGCCCCGCTTTTTGCGCGATACGCTATCCCCTACTCGGCATCCTCGACCTCATACGAATCCGCCTCGGCTGGCTCATCGTTCGTCTCTGTCGCGGCCCCGCGCGCCTCGTCAAACGCTGCTTTCATGGTCTTGTTGCCCCACGTGAGCTTGCGAATGGTAAGATCGTCGGCTTTCTTGTTGGCAAGGCGCAGATTGTTCTCGGAGGACAGCAACGCCTCCTTGGTTTTCTGCAGATGGCTAATCGTCTTGTCGATCTCATCGATTGCCGTTTGGAACTTGCGGCTCGCGATCTCGTAGTTGCGGCCGAAATCGTTCTTGAACTTCTCCATCTTGGCTTCGAAGTTCGTGACATCGATATTCTGCTGCTTGTACTCCGCCAGCTCCTGCTTATAGCGAAGCGAACCCATGGCGGCATTGCGTAGCAGCGTAATGATGGGAATGAAGAACTGCGGGCGGATCACATACATCTTCTCGTAGCGATAGCTCACGTCCACGATTCCCGCGTTGTAAAGCTCGCTCTCGGGCTCGAGCAGCGTGCAGAGCACCGCGTACTCACAGCCTTTCTGGCGACGATCGTGATCGAGTTTCTTAAAGAAGTCCTCGTTTTTATGCTTGGTCGCGGTCTCGTCGTTCTCGTTTTTCATCTCGAACATAATCGAAATGACCTCGTTGCCGCTCGCGTCGCGCTCACGGAAAATGAAGTCTCCCTTGGTGCCCTCGGATGCATCGTTATCTTTCTCGAAGTACGCATTGGGAAACGCCGTCATGCGCAGACGGTTAAACTCGGTCTCGCAGTGCTGCTCGAGCGACTCGCCCACCATCTTGGTGGACAGGCGAACCTTCATGTCCTTAAGGCGCTCAATCTCTTCATCCTTGTAGCGAATCAGGTCATCGCTCGCGCGCTTGGCCTGCGCAAGCTCGAGCTCGTGTGCCGCCTTGGCTTGCTCCTCGCGAGAATCGCGCACCGCCAGCTCGCTCGTCAGTTTGGCACGTGCCTCATCGCGCTCTCGCTCCGCCGCGGCGACCGCCTCTGACAGGTTCATTTTTGCCATCAGTTCCTGCTCGCGCAGCTGGGCACGCAGGCCCTCGGCCTCTTGCTCGGACTGAGCCTTTGCGGCGGAAAACTTCTCTTGCACCTTCGCGCGATAGTCAGTAAGCGCGCGCTCGGCCTCGCTGCGAGCGGCATCGAGCTCACGCTGCGACTCTGCCGCGGCAGCGGCAAGCGCCATCTCCTGGGCCTTGTCCGCCGCGGCGATCCTGGCCTGCAGCTCGGCAATCTGAGCGTCGCGCGCGGACAGGTCGTTTTGAGCAGCATTGCGTGCCGCCGCCTCGGCAAGCCTGGCTTCATCATCTTTGCGCTCCAACTGCGCACGTAAATTGTCGATCTCGCGCTGAAGCTCGGCATTCTCCTTTTGAGCATCGGAACGAGCCTCAACCGCCGCGCGCTGACTTGCACTCTCGCGCTCTGCGGCAGCGCCTTCGAGCTTGGCGCGCAGCTCGGCAAGCTCAGCGTCGCGCTTGGCAACCTCTTGTGCCAGCTGCTGAGCTGCAGCGTTCTTCTGCTCGACAAGCTGAGCGTCGCGCTGAGACTCTGCCTTTTGCAAAGCAGCCGTCGAGCGCGAGCGCTCAAGCTCCAGTGCCTGCTCGCCCTCGCGCTGGACCGCCTTCACGCGCTCATCCAGGTCGCGCGAGAACTCGGCATCGCGCACCTGCTTGACGATATCCGCATAGCCGGACGCATCGACCTTAAAAACTTCGCCACAATGCGGGCACTTGATCTCGTTCATAGCAGCTCCTCGATGGACGCAAATTTCAACCGCCTACACTCTACCGCGCCGCACGGACAAAAAAGGCGCCGCTGCCATAATGGCAACGGCGCCAGAACCACCACAAAGGCGACTGTCCCCTTTGTGGTGACTTGGGTCCTTACAGGTCGCGGTAGTCGATCAGGCGAAGATCGGATTGAGACTCGAGCCAAGCGCGAAGCTCGGGGTCGATCAGTGCATCGACTTCCTTGGTACGATCGGTCGTGAGCGAGCTGTTCTCCAGGATAAAACGATCGAGATAACCCGGATGGCACACAAAGACGACCGTCTCGCCGTCCACCATCCCGCGAACCGTCTGCATGATTGCCTCTTTGGGCTCGTAGCCCGGCTCCATCGAGCGCATCACCATGCGCAGATCAGTATCTCCGCAATGCACCACAGCCGCAGGGTCGAAGCTCGCCTTTTGCTCCTTAAGGCCCAGCTCCTGAGCAACCGCCGAGATCGCTCGGTTAAGGTTTTTGCTCATGACGGCATGGGCCTCAAAGTAATCGGGCTCGCGGCCCACGATCTCGACAAAGCGGTCATGCTGCGCGCGGATCTCGATGCAGGCCTCGTCGAAGTCTATCAACTCCTCGCCGCGCTTAAAATGATCGCGGAAGGTACGGCTGCTATGGAACTCATCATTCTCGTTGAGCATGCTCGGAATGAGCGCCGGGTCGGCACACGGCTTGCCCAGGCACACGTTGGTATGCTGACCCACCGCAATGCCGGCATCCGCCACGAGCGACCAGCCACGCTCGGCCTCGGGCATATTGGGCATAAGTCCCGCCGAGCGCACCAGGCCCTCATTGATACTGCGGGCAATCCCCAGGTTAACGGCATACGAATAACCGATATCATCGGCACGAATGAGCAATTGCTTCATATTGACCCCCATCTACGGAAAGGGACACTTGAAGCGCAGCCAAGTGCCCCAGATAATTGTCCTACCGAACGGATGCTTTAGGCTTTGGCGGCAGCAGCGTCTTCGTCGAGCTGCTCCTTGGTAAAGCCAAAGAAGTAGGCGATGGCAGCGGCGGCAACAAATGCAGTGCCCGATGCAACGCAGCCCCATACGAGATTAGCAGTTCCGCCTGCAACATAACCTGTAATACCAAGGATATTAGTTGCGCCCAAAACATACGTGGTCACATTAGTGAGAGCCGCGATCAGGCCGCCGATAGCGCCGCCCGCGACCATGGCACCCAGGCAGCGAGTATACTTAAAGCCGCAGCCATACAGCGCGGGCTCCGTCACGCCACCGACAATGCCGGAGAGCGAGAAACCAAGCATAGCGCCCTTTTCGTCGACCTCCTTAAGGCGCAGGAAGGCACCGAAGGCCATGCCCCACGTGGCGAACTGAGCGATAGCACCCGCGACCATAACGCAGGAGTCAGACCCTGAGGTGAGCACCTGCACAATGCCGAGGGCAATCAGAACCTGGTGCATACCGGTCATAACCAGGAACTCCCAAAGCGCGGCAATGGCGACGAGGGAGAGGATTGTGACGATGCCGCCAGCGTTTCCGAGGCCGAACATAAAGTTGCCGACCAGGTCGCCCAGAATGGAACCAATCGGAGCTAGGGCGCACAGGGAAACGGGGGTCATCACAGCCATGGTGCACACGGGCACAAACACCGTGGAGAGCATGTCGGGGATGATCTTCTTCATGAACTTCTCGACGACCATCAGCACCGGCATAGACAGCAGCATGGGGAGCACGGTCGCAGAATAGTTGTTCAGCTGAGCCGGGAGCACGCCGTAAACCATCGTGGTCGTAGCACCAGAATCCGCAGCGGCGTTGACCAACGTCATGAACTCGGGGGCAATGAGCACGCCGCCGAGCATCATGCCGAGCGGCTGGCTGCAGCCGAGCTGCTTTGCGGCAGCCCAACCCAGATAGACAGGGAGGAAATAATAGCCGGCGTTGTAAATCCAGTTGTAGAAGAAGTTGTAGATGTCAGAATCGGCAGACCAGATACCGAGCATGCCGTCGCCGCAAAGTACGGCAAGTGTGCGGAACATGGCGGCGCCCATGATAATGGGGATCGTCATGCACATTGTCTTGGACAGGTAGTTAAGGGCCTTCTTGCCCGCAGTCTTGACCGTCAGTGGCTCCTTGGTGCCGTCATCGAGGTTCTCGTCAATGGAGCCTTCGCCCTTGACGCCCAGCGCAATGGCGGCGTCATAGACCTTCGGCACGTTCTGGCCAATGATGACCTGATACTGGCCGCCAGACCACTGTGCGCCCAGCACACCCTTGATCTTCTTAACTTCATTATCATTGGGAATGGACTGATCTTTGAGGTTCAGACGCAAGCGGGTCATGCAGTGCGTCGCGTTCGTCACATTGGAGGCGCCGCCGACGGCAGCGAGCACGTCCTCGGCAATCTTCTTGTTATCGACAGCCATGTCGAATCCCTTCTCTTCCAACTAAAGGCCGTGGGACTTCACGGCACCAAGACGCACGATTCCGCTCGCGCCTGCGCAGCGCGCGATACCAGTTGGCAAGAGATTGATTTGCATGTGATTCCCGGGTGGATCGACATGAAAAAAGCCCCGCGCACAACCGACAGAGACCCAATTATGGTCTTGGCAGAATCGGTAGTGCCTCTCGGAGCTGCGCCGTGAGTAACACCCAACACACGGCGAGTATATGCGGCAGATGCGTTCGTTGCGGCTCAGATTACCGACGAACGGTAGCAAACGACCCGCGAACGGTCGCCATGACGGAAAGGAAATACCAGAGAGCCTATTTATCCGAGTGGACAGAAGCCACGCGATTCACATGCATGATCAGATAGACGAGCTCCTCTTGGGCCAATGGCTCGCCAAAGGTCTCTTGAATCAGATCGTCGACACGGTGAGCGCAACGCGATGCCGCCGGATACTGCTCCACGAGCACGTCGTAAAGACCGGAGTTCTCGGTATCGATCGGCTCTTTCTTTGCCACGCGGTCGAGCAGATAGCGCACATGAGTGGCAAAGCGGGCAAAGGCGAACGACGAGCGATCGACCGTCACACCCAACTCTTCTTGAATAATCGCGACCGTCATATCGAGCAGTCGCTCCTCGTGCTGCTCGGCAAGCACGCGCCGCTCGCTCGGCTTAACCGATGCGTTGACAATCGACATGGCAATGCCCGCGGCCTCGCTTCGGGGCATACGCACACGGAAGCTTTTCTGGATGCCGCGAACAGCCAGCTCGCCCAAGCGGTATTCGATGGGATGCAGCTGCTCCAGATCGCGCTCGAGCGGCAACGACACCACCATGTGTTCGCGGGCGCGCTTAATGGCAAACTGGATATGGTCCGCCAGTGTAATGGGGAGGTTAGGGCTCAATTCGTACGAAAGCTGTCCGGTTGCGATATCAGCCAGCTGAGCAGAAAACTCCAGCACCTCGGGGTCGACCTCATCAATAAACGCCAGGTACTTTGAATCAATGCCGTAAAAGGTACGCGTGATGACATCCAGGTCGACCTCATGCGGCATATCGCCAAAGCCGATACCGCGACCCAGCGCGATAAGCTGACGCCCCGCGCCGTCTTCGCAGATGGCAGCGTTATGGTTAATGCGCTGGATAGCCCTCATGGATTCATCGCTCCTACTGAAACGCGCCGCACAGACCATCCGCGCGGCGCGTTCATTCTACCTGCACTTACAGCTACAGTCCAAAGAAGCCTAGGATTTGGTCACGGCTTACGGGCTTGTAGTTGTTGGCATCGAGGCCAACGTCGTAGCGCAGAACCGGGCGCTCGCGATCGCGGTTGCGCGCGTTGGTGCGGTCTCCCCTGCTGTGGATATGCCCGTGCAACATGATGGCGCCACGCGCCTTGCCGTTCCAGCTGAGCATGGGGTAATGGCTCATTACCAGGCGATGGCCCTTCGCGTAACCGGGGGCGACCTCCAGATAATCGCGCACCTCATCCCAAATGTGCGGCGCGTCTGGATCTTCCCAGTCGCCGTCATGGTTACCGCGGATGAGCGTTACGTTCTGACATTCGATGCGCTCGCGCAGGCGCACCGCCTCCGCCAGGGGCAAACGATAGGTAAAGTCTCCCAAGATATAGAGGCGGTCGTCCACAGCCACGCACTCATTGATGGCATCGATGACCTTGCGGTTCATCTCCTCGACCGAATCAAACGGTCGATCCATGTCGTGCAAGATATTCGTATCGCCCAGGTGCAGGTCGGCGGTAAACCACATCATCGTCTCTGTCCTCATTTCGCAACGCGTATAAGACCTGTTTAATATACAGACGCGGCGATGAGACAGTCACCCAAAGAGCCCGCCGAACAGACCTCGGCGACGCTTGTCCTGCTTTTTCGAAGCGTCATCCCGCGTCTTCTTGCCCTGCCGCTTCTTACGGTCCTGCTCCAACTCATCGTCATCGAGTAGCATATCCCACTCAAACGGATCGTCTGTCAGATCGAACAGGTCATCGTCATCAAACACGTGCGCCTCCATTACCGATTAGCGAGCATCCACAACGTAGTTGAGAAGTCTACGGGCCCGTGCGGACACAAATTCATCCTGTCTGCGTCTTTCAATCGTTTGCCGCAACGCTTGCGCAACGGAACGCTTGCAGATAAGATGGGAACACGGATGGCACCCGTGGCAGCGGGTCTTGCCAACTCCGATACACGTTTTCATCGTGAGAAATGGCCGTCTTCGCTTACGCGGGGGCGGCCACTTTGTTTATCCCTATGTCATCTGATTCTAATGCACAAACATGCGCACGAACTTGCGCTTCCAGCTTGCGTAAGGGGCATAGCGGAACGGCACGTCCAGCCACGTTGCCTTGTTCACGATGCTCTTCTTGTGGCTAAACGTATCGAAGCTCTCGCGTCCATGGTACTGTCCCATACCGCTCGCCCCCATGCCGCCAAAGCCCATATGGCTCGTGGCCAAATGCATAATGGTGTCATTAACACAGCCACCACCAAAGGGCACGTAACGCACAAAGCGCTGCTGAACCTCACGGTCTTGGCTAAAGATATACAGGGCCAGCGGCGTCGGACGATCCGTAATAAACGTCTCGGCCTCGTCTAGGCTCTCAAACGACAGCACCGGCAAGATGGGGCCGAAAATCTCCTCCTGCATTACGGCGTCCTCAGGCGCCACGCCGTCCAAAATCGTCGGTTCAATCTTGAGCGACGACTCGCGCGCGGTACCTCCCAGCACAACCTTGTCGGGGTCGATCAGCCCGCGTACGCGCGCGAAATGCTTGGCGTTGACAATATGACCGTAATTCTCATTGTCGAGCGGATGCTCGCCAAACATGCGGCGGGCCTCCTCCTTGATGAGGTCCAGCAGCTCGTCGTGCACGCGCGCATCGACCAGCAGGTAGTCGGGCGCCACGCAGGTCTGCCCCACGTTGAGCCATTTACCAAAGGCGATACGGCGTGCCGCGACCTTCAAGTTAGCCGTCGCATCCACGATGCAGGGACTCTTTCCGCCCAGCTCAAGCGTCACGGGTGTGAGGTTTTTACTTGCACGCTCCATGACGAGCTTGCCGACCGGAACGCTACCGGTAAAGAAGATCTTGTCCCAGCACTCATCGAGCAACGCTTCGTTTTCGGCACGCCCGCCTTCGACGACCGTCACCAAGCGCGGATCAAATGCCTCTTCACAGATTTGCTTGAGCACCGCGCTCGATGCCGGAGCATAGGCGCTCGGCTTGATGACCACGGTATTGCCCGCGGCAAGGGCGCCGGCGAGTGGCTCGAGCGTCAGTAAAAACGGGTAGTTCCACGGAGCCATGATGAGTGTGACGCCATAGGGCACGGACTGCGTCTTGCACACACTCACGGCGTTGGCGAGGTCACACGGACGCAGGCGCGAGCGACTCCATCGAGCCACATGCGCAATCTGATAACGAATCTCGGAAAGCGAGGTGCCGATCTCGCACATATACGCCTCGTCATGCGACTTTCCCAAATCGGTCTTGAGCGCATGGGCAATATCGGCCTCGTGGGCCCGCACCGCATCGCGTAAACTCACGAGCGCACGACGTCGAGCATCGACATCAAACGTGGCGTGCGTCTTAAAATAGGCGCGCTGATCGGCAACGATGCGCGCGATTTCCTCGGTGTTCATGGGCCCTCCTAGTTCTCGTCTTCAAACATACCACCCGCAACGACCTCGTACATATGCTCGAGCTCCAAACGGTCCATTAAAAGCGGAACGGGGTACAGGGGATTGGCCTCGGCATCGGCATGCGCCGCCATCTCAGGAATGTCGGAGCGGCGAATGCCCGTCACATATTTGGGTATGCCCAAGGCGGCGTTCATGCGGTCGACCCAATCGATAAAGGCCTCAGCAGCCACGTTGTCCAGCGCATTAGCCGGCGCAATGCCGGCCATGCGGGCGAGATCGGCGAGCTTGGGAGCAGCAGCTTCGCCATAGGCGCGAAGCATGTGCGGCAGGATGATGGCGTTGGCCAAGCCGTGGGGAATCCCGTAACGCCCGCCCAGGCTGTGCGCGATGGCATGGACGTATCCAACATAAGAGCGCGTAAAGGCAACGCCCGCTTTATACGCCGCCGAAAGCATATTGCGGCGCGCACGCATGTTGCCACCGCACTCATAGGCCTCGAGCAAATTGTCGTGGATGAGCTGCACCGCCTGGCGCGCCATCTTGCGCGTATAGGGCGTGGTGCTGCGCCCGATAAAGGCCTCGACGGCATGTGTCAGGGCGTCCATGCCCGTTTGCCCCGTAATGGAGGCGGGCAGGCCGCGCGTAAACTCGGGGTCGTGCACCGCAAAGCGCGGGATCAGCACAAAGTCGTTAATGGGATACTTGTAGTGCGTCTCGTCGTCGGTAATTACCGCTGCAAGCGTGACCTCGCTTCCCGTGCCCGCCGTGGTGGGAACGGCGATGAGCAGCGGCAGGCGACGATGGATACGCAACAGGCCGCGCATCTTGTTGATGGGCTTCTTTGGCTGCGCGATGCGCGCGCCCACGCCCTTGGCGCAGTCCATGGCCGAACCGCCGCCAAAGCCGATAATGGCCTGGCAGGCGCTCTCTCGATACAGAGATGCCGCTTCCTCCACGTTTGAGACCGTGGGGTTCGCACATGTTTCGGCATAGACCGCAGCGCTAATTCCCTTGGACGCGAGCGCTGTCTCGAGCGGTGCCGTGAGCCCCAGACGGGCAATGCCGGGATCTGTCACGATAAGAACATGGTGTATTGAACGCTTTTGAAGCACTGCGGGCACTTCCTCAGCGTGCTCTAAAATGCGTGGCTCGGTATAGGGCAGCACCGGCAATGCGATGCGAAAAACCGTTTGATACGTTCGGCACCAGGCGCGGCGGGCTAGATGCATAAAGGAAGCTCCTTCATTTGTTGATTGGTCAACATTTGCTCGACCGATTGTACTCATCGGAGGTCGCACGAGGTCTAGCAATCGTTAATCAATCAACATCTACACATGCTTAAATTGTTTTATTAAAAATCATTCCTAATAGGCTTCACATTCGGTCTCATTTATGGATAATAGAACTCGTCAAGACGCACGTCCGGAGAGGGCCCTTACGGGACCGGACGAGCGCACCATCGCCATCGATCGAAAGGATCGAATCATGAAGTTTGTTTGCCCCGTTTGCGGTTATGTGGAAGAGTTCGACGGCGACCAGCTGCCCGAGGACTTCAAGTGCCCCCAGTGCGGCGTTCCCGGTTCTCGTTTCCTGAAGCAGGAGGAGGGTCAGCTCGAGTGGGCTGCCGAGCACGTCGTGGGCGTCGCCAAGATGGAGGGCGTCTCCGAGGACATCGTTGCCGACCTGCGCGCCAACTTTGAGGGCGAGTGCTCTGAGGTCGGTATGTACCTGGCCATGGCTCGTGTCGCTCATCGCGAGGGCTATCCCGAGATCGGCCTGTACTGGGAGAAGGCTGCCCACGAGGAGGCCGAGCACGCCGCCAAGTTCGCTGAGCTCCTGGGCGAGGTCGTGACCGACTCCACCAAGAAAAACCTCGAGATGCGCGTTG
>URTD01000017.1 GCA_900550735.1 uncultured Collinsella sp. | reverse complement strand
AAGGACAAGGCTGCGGCCAAGGCAGACTATGCCGCCCTCCAGAAGGACATCATGGAGGAGTTTGCAGAGATGAAGGCTGCTGTCGCTGCTGCCGATACGAAGGAAGCAAAGCAGGCTGCCGCCACCACTGCAAGCAACAAGATGAGCGAGAAGGTCTACGAAAAGACCGTCAAGATGTACAATAAGCTTCAGAAGAAGCAGGAGGCCCGCGCATGGTTCGGGTCTCTGCTGAATAAAAACTCTTGAGCTGGCTCCAAGCATGACAAGCCCCCGGTCTCTGTTTTCAGAAGCCGGGGGCTTTTTGCGTCTTCTCCGTTGCATTTCGCCCGAAAGTATGTTTCAATAAAAAGCAGTGAATAGCAGTTTGCGTTTTGAATGCACAAGCAGCATCCGCAAACTGCATATCGCAAATATGCCGTTTTGATAGGCACTGTTTTTGAAAATTGCGATAAAAATGAGTCAGAACGGGGAAAAGGAGGCTGCGGGATGCTGAAGATCGCGGTTGTCGAAGACCAGCAGGAGGTGCGGGATGAGCTGTGCCGGTTCATCCGGAAGTACGCCGCCGAAAACAGCCTGCAGGTGGAGGCCGTGCCCATCGAGGACGGGGCGGTCATCGCGGCCCATTACGAGCCGGGCTGGGACATCATCTTTATGGACGTGGAGATGCCGGGGCTGGACGGCTTCGGCGTACTCAAGCAGCTGCGGGAGCAGGAGTTCTCGACCGACGTGCTCTTTAAGGGCGGCCTGACCGTCAAGACCACCATCGACCCCACGATGCAGCAGGTGGCAGAGAATGCCGTCCGCGAGCAGCTCGACACACTCTCACTCGACGGCCTGGACATGGGCATGGTCGTCGTCGACCCCAAAACCGGCTACATCAAGTGCATGGTGGGCGGCTACGACTACAACGCCGACGAGAACCACGTAAACCATGCCACGGCCAAGCGTCCCGTCGGCTCCACCTTTAAGGCCTTTACGCTGGCAACTGCCATCCAAAACGGCATGAACCCCAACGTCACCCTCAACTGCAACTCGCCGCTCAAGGCCAAGGGCACCACGACCGAGGTCCAAAACTACGCCAACCATAGCTATGGCAACATCACGCTTAAGCAGGCGACGGCATACTCCTCCAACACCGGCTACATCCAGGTGGCGGAAGCCGTCGGCAACAGCAAGATCATCTCGCTCGTCAAAAAGCTCGGCATCGATCCCGCCAAGGACAACATCGAGGACGTTCCCGTCATGACCCTCGGCACCGGCTCGATCTCGCCGCTCGAGATGGCCGCCGCCTACGCGACGTTTGCCAACGGCGGCTACTATCGCCAGCCGATCGCCATCACCGAGATTGACTCTCGTACCGGTTCGGTGCTGTACCAGCACACCGACAATCCCTCACAGGTGCTTACCGAGGGCGAGGCCGCCGCGGTCACCGATGTTCTGTCCGGCGTCATGCAGGGCGGCGGTACGGGTGCTGCCGGTGCCCTGAGCGTCAACCAGCCCTATGCCGGCAAGACGGGCACCACCGACAACACCACCAACCTGTGGTTCTGCGGCTATACCCCGCAGCTGGCGTGCGCCCTGTGGACCGGCTATTCCGCGGGCGAGATCCCCATCCAAAAATACGGCACGGATCTGCTGGGCGACAGCACCAACCTGCCTGTCTTTAAGCGGTTTATGAACACCGTTCTGACCGGTACCGAGCGCGAGGAGTTTGCGACCGGAACGGCGCCCACCTACAAGAACAACAGCGTCTGGAAGTTCTACGGCACCAACAACTCCAAGAAGACGGAGAACGACGACAAGGACGAGAACGAGGACGAAGAGGAAACCACCACAACGACTACCACGACGACCACGACCACCGAGACCACGGGTGGCGACACCACCGGCGGCGCCGGTACGACCGGTGGCTCGACGGGCGGCTCAACTGGTGGTTCGACCGGCGGCGATGGCGGCACGCCTACGCCTACGCCTACGCCTACGCCCACTCCCGACCCCTCGCCCACGCCTGACGATACGGTCGGCTAGAAATCATCCGGCCATAAGCAACAAGGCCCCCGAGCAGCTTATTAAACTGCTCGGGGGCCTTTTAGTTTAAAGCGACCTGGTGGGCGGTCTTTATACCGGCAAACAAAAAAAGGGGGTACCGACCAACGTCGATACCCCTTACAAGCCACTATGTCACGCACACAGTGCCGAGCGCACGACCCGCACGCCTACTTGCGAGAATTGCTCAGCTTATTGATCAGCGCCTCAAGACGCTCGCCGTCCTCGGCCGTCTGGGCAATAACCAAAATCGTATCGTTGCCGGCAAGCGAGCCAAGCACATCGGGCAGCTCTGCCGCATCAACGGCGGCGGCGATGCCGGAAGCCGTGCCAGGCTGAGCCTTGATCATAACCAGATTATCGGTGCGCAGAACGCCCGTTACGAGCTCGGAAACCATACGCTGCAGGTGCAGGTCCTCTGCCAGAACATAGATGCCCTCAGGGAGCTTACGCAGCCCCATATCGGCAATATCGCGAGAGACAGTCGCCTGCGTGCAATCAAAGCCCATAGCGCGGAGCTCATCGACCAGCACGCGCTGCGTGCGGACGTCCTTATTGCGCACAATATCTCTAATGGCATCCTGGCGCCCATTGCGTTTTTTAGCCATACAAACCCTCTCTCCAAAAGATGGCGGAGACAATCAATCAGTGATTGAATAGTTTAACGCTATTTGAAGGCTTTTGTGTATAAGAACGCATTTCGAAACAATTCTATGCAAATTTGTTTCGAGATGAGCCGTTTAGGCGGTTTTTGCGCCCGTCCGGTTAAGAAAAGCTGCCAGATGCGTACACATCACGCAGCGCGCGGGCTTGGCGCTGGCGATCGGCCCAAACAACAGACCGAGCCCCCGATGGTTATCCTTGAGCGCGGCGACCATCTGACGGGTTCGAGGCGCCTCGAGCATATCACGCATACGGGCGGAACGCTCGATTGACGACACCCCATGCGGGCTCAGACACAAATTCTCGATGCAGGCGACCAGTCCGGCAAAGTAGAACTTTTGGGTTGCCAGCTTGAGCCGACCACCGCTATCTGCTTCCGAGAGTGAGTCCGTAAGCTCGTCGAGCGCCCGGGTGTCATCGGATACCTTGGCATACATGGTGGGATCAAAGGCATCTGTAAGCTTAGGTGCCGCCGCGTGGAAACAAGCGTCGCCGCATCCGGAGACGCGCTGCGCCCGCGAGAGCGAGCACGCCATAAACCCAACTGTGCGAAACGCCTTGTCGTACAAAAGGCATGCCTCAAACAGCGGACGGCTATACATCACGCCAGAGGTCTGAACGACTAGGCCGCCTAAAATCAACTGGGACAGCCCGGTCACCATCGAAGATTTGCTATCAATGGAAATATGAGCAGCATCCAAGACGCGCGAATGGCGCTCTCGATGTGCATCATAGCGGTCGAGCGACACCGTGGGGAGCACTATGTCTGCCGTAGTATCGCACGCGATATCGACCATCTTGGAAAGAGACTGCGGAGCAAACCACTCATCGGCGTTCATGGCGATGATTTGAGAGCCGCGCGAGGCAGCAAAACCGGCACGAAGACAAGCGCCGCGCTTCGCGTCCTCGACGTCAATCAAATCAATATGGATGTCCCTGTCGGCAGCAACTTGAAGCGAATGGCGCACACCGGGCGCAGCATCGCGGCAGACAACGACAATCTGCAAATCGTAGAGGTCTTGGTTCTGGATACTCTCGAGCGCACGCATCGCATAGCTGGGCGAACCTTCTACCACAAGGATCACCGAAAGTCGCGGATGCGAGCCACGTCGAACCAAGTTATCCGTCCTCTCGACAGCAGTGAATCAAACTGTCGTTCATGGTACACCCCGGCAATAAAAGCAATGAGACACCGGTTGTATTGCACGCCAAGAACAGATGTTGCACACGCGCAGCCCACAGATGACAGGTGCCGACGCACGACGCGCCGAGCCCTCCCCTAGTCGAGCACGACAAGCTCGGCGGGATCGTAATCCACGCCCATAAACGTAAGGCCGCAGGCAGGAGCCGTGGGGCCCGCAGCGGTACGGTCGCAAGCATCGATGACCTCGCGCATCCACTCGGGTTCACGGCGATGCATGCCAATCTCGACAAGCGTGCCCACGATCGTGCGGACCATCGAATGCAGAAACGCATTGCCCTCGATGGTAAACGTCAGGATGTCCTCGCCAAACGCAACCTCATGGCCAAACTCGGCACGCATCACGCAGCGGTGCGTGGGCTTGCCCACGGCAGACGCCACCTTGCAAAAGCTCTTGAAGTCCTGCTCGCCCAGCAGCGCGGGACAGGCCGCAGACATCGCCTCAACATCCAATGGGTAGCGATGCCACCACACCGCACCGCGCGAAAGCACAGGGCGCGCGTCGCGATCGGCAATACGGTACGTATACGTACGGGAACGCGCATCAAAGCGTGCAGAAAAGCCTTTACGGGCCTTGTAGACCTCGTTTATGGCGATATCTTTGGGCAGGAGGGCATCCATAGCCCTCAGCCACCTACGGCGCGTCAAAGCCAACTCAGCGTCCGTTACGGGCACGCTGATAAACTGTGCCACCGCATGCACGCCGGCATCGGTACGTCCCGCACACGTCAGGTCGATCGGGCGGCGCAGGAGCGTCTCGATAGCGCGGCGCAACTCGCCCGCAACCGTCGTCTGACCGGGCTGCTCGGCAAAGCCGCTGTAGGACGAGCCATCGTAGGCCACGCGGAAAACGAGCGTGGCATCGAGCTCGGGAATCGAATTGAAATCAGACGGCGCGGTCATGGACGCTCCCAACAAACAGGCAATGGCATTTCGACAAAAAAAGAGGGGTACGCGAACGTACCCCTCGAATATAGCCTATGCAGACGGATTGTCTACTCAGCGGTCTCCTCAGCAGGAGCCTCCTCGGCAGCCTCGACCTTCTTGGGAGCAGCGGCCTTCTTGGGGGCCGGAGCAGCCTTCTTAGCCTTAGGCGTGCAAGGCTCGGTGACGAGCTCCATGATAACGATGGGAGCGTTGTCGCCCTTGCGGTTACCGAGCTTCATGATGCGGGTGTAACCGCCGTTGCGGTCCTGCCACATGCCCTGAGCAGCCTTGTCGAAGATCTCGGCAACGAGCTGCTTATCGCCGAGCTTGGCGATAGCCAGACGACGAGAGTGCAGGTCGCCCTTCTTGGCCCAGGTGATGATCGGATCGACGACCGAACGCAGCGCCTTAGCGCGGGTCTCGGTGGTCTTGATGCGGTCGTTCTCGAAGAGGGCCTTAGCAAGGCTCTTCTTCATGGCCTTGGTGTGGCTCGCATCGGTGCCGAGCTTCAGGCCCTTCTTAACGTTATGACGCATGGTCTAGTTTCTCCTCAAATATGCGAAGCATTAAGCCTTCAGGCTCAGGCCCATGGACTCAAGCTTGTCCTTCACTTCCTCGATCGACTTAACACCGAAGTTACGGATGTTGAGCAGATCGTTCTCCGAGAACTCAACGAGCTGACGGACCGAGTGAATGCTGGCGCGCTTAAGGCAGTTGTAAGAACGGACGGAAAGGTCCAGATCCTCAATCTGCTTGTCCAGCTCGGCGTTGTCGTTGGTGACCTCGGGAGCGAAGATCGAAGCCTCCTCCTCGACCTCGGGGGTCTCGGCAAGGTTCATAAAGGCAGCCATATGCTGGTTAATGATATTGGCAGCCTGGACCACGGCGTCGCGCGGGGCGATGGAGCCGTTGGTCTCGATCTCGAGGACAAGGCGGTCGTAGTCGGTGGGCTGACCGACACGGCAAGCCTCAACGAGCTTGGCGCAACGGGAAACCGGCGAGTACAGCGAGTCGACGTGGATCACACCGATGGGATCGTTGTCGCGCTTGTTGGCCTCGCCAGAAACATAGCCGCGGCCATAGCCGATGCGCATGCTCATGGTGAGATGGCCACCCTCGGTGAGTGTAGCGATGTGCTGCTCGGGGTTGACCAGCTCAAACTCGGACGGAATAAAGAAGTCCGCACCGGTGACCTCGCAGGGGCCGTCAACCGAGATGGTGGCGGTCGCCTCGTCGGTCGTGCCGAGAGCCCTGAAGACAAGACCCTTGACATTCAGGACGATGTCGGTGACATCCTCGACCATGTTAGGGATGGTCATGAACTCGTGCTGCGCACCATCGATCTGAATAGCCTCGACGGCGGCACCCTCGAGCGAGGACAGAAGAACGCGACGAAGGGAGTTACCCAGCGTATCGCCGTAACCACGCTCGAGCGGCTCGACGGAGACACGAGCAGACGTCTCGTTGATCTCTTCGACCTGAACCTGAGGCCTAATGAATTCTGACATGTATTACCTCCAGCCTCAGCAGCCCGGATGGACTACTTAGAGTAGAGCTCGACGATGAGCTGCTCGTTGATATCACCGCTGATCTGCTCACGCGTCGGCAGAGCGAGCACGTTACCAGACAGCTTCTCGATATCGACCTCGAGCCAGCCAGGGACCTCAAAGCGCTCGGAGGAAATCAGGGCCTCCTTGATGGGGAGGAGGTCACGGAACTTCTCGCCGACAGCGACGACGTCGCCGGCCTTGACGCGGTAGGACGGGATGTCCACGCGCTTGCCGTTCACGGTGAAGTGACCGTGGTTGACAAGCTGACGAGCCTCTTTGCGGGTGCGGGCGAAGCCAAGACGGAAGACAACGTTGTCGAGGCGAGACTCAAGGATGATCATGAGGTTCTCACCGGTGACGCCGTTCATCTTACGGGCCTTGTTGAAGTAGCCGTGGAACTGCTTCTCCAGAACGCCATAAATAAACTTGACCTTCTGCTTCTCGCGCAGCTGCATGCCGTACTCAGATTCCTTGCGACGGCGCTTGGGCTGACGGATAGATTCCTTCTTGCTGCTGTAACCGAGCTCAGCGGGATCGATCCCGAGCTGACGGCAGCGCTTAAGAACAGGAGTCCTGTCGATTGCCATATTGATACGATCCTTTCAGTTACACGCGGCGACGCTTCTTGGGGCGGCAGCCGTTGTGCGGAATGGGGGTCTTGTCCTGGATGCTCGAGACCTCGAGGCCAGCAGCCTGGAGGGAGCGGATGGCGGTCTCACGACCGGAGCCGGGGCCCTTGACGAAGACGGAAACCTTCTTCATACCGTGCTCCATGGCCTGCTTGGCAGCAGCCTCGGCAGCCATCTGAGCAGCGAACGGCGTGGACTTACGGGAGCCCTTGAAGCCCACCTGGCCAGCCGACTTCCAGGAAATGACGTTGCCCTGGGGATCGGTGATCGAAACGATCGTGTTGTTGAACGTAGAACGAATGTGAGCCTGGCCCACGGAAATGTTCTTACGGTCCGCGCGCTTCAGACGGGCAGCGCGAACGTTCTTCTTAGCAGTAGCCATCTATCTAGCGCTCCTTATTTCTTCTTCTTAGCACCGATCTGACGCTTCGGGCCCTTGCGGGTACGAGCGTTAGTGTGGGTGCGCTGGCCGCGGACCGGGAGGCCCTTGCGGTGACGAAGGCCGCGGTTGCAGCCGATGTCCATAAGGCGCTTGACGTTCTGGTTGCGCTCACGGCGGAGGTCGCCCTCAACCATGATCTGGTTCTTATCGATATAATCGCGGATGGCGTTAACCTCATCCTCGGTGAGGTCCTTAACGCGCGTATCCACGTTAACGTTGCACTCGACGCAAATCTTCGTCGCAGTGGTGCGGCCGATGCCGTAAATGTAGGTCAGACCGATCTCAACGCGCTTCTCACGCGGGAGGTCGACACCATTAATACGGGCCAACGTAGTCTCCTCTCTTAACCCTGACGCTGCTTATGACGGGGGTTCTCGCAAATGACGAGGACCTTGCCATGGCGCCTAATGATTTTGCACTTATCGCACATCTTCTTGACCGAAGGACGTACCTTCATCGTTCTTCCTTTCGGTAGCGCTCAAACTACTTCCCTACTATCTACTCGCCCAGCCGCAGGCGTTTAAAACTATGGCTGGTCTTCACACACAATCCGACCGTAGGTTGAGCTAAGCCTGCAGTCGGAAATGGAGTGCGTGTATGCGTGCCGCTATTTGTAGCGATAGGTGATGCGGCCGCGGGTCAGGTCGTACGGGGAAAGCTCCACGACAACCCTGTCACCGGGGAGAATACGGATGTAATTCATTCGGATCTTGCCAGAAATGTTGCACAGAACCGAATGACCGTTCTCGAGCTCGACCTTAAACATGGCGTTGGGCAACGGTTCCTTTACCGTACCCTCGAGCTCAATTGCGTCTTCCTTCTTCACAAGCAATCATCTTTCTCTAGAAAACGACAGCGTTTGAGTATTCTACAACACGTATGCACGCATCGTAATAACTTCGTAATGGCTCCACAACTAAGTGGAACTTGTTACATTTCTCCACCTTGGAGCGAACACCAAGCACCTTGGGCATCCGTGGTCAGAATCACCGGACCGTCATTGGTAATGGCGACGGTGTTCTCGTAGTGCGCGGCGGGCAGGTGGTCGTTGGTCGTAACAATCCAACCGTCGGAGCCCGTGCTCACATGGTTGGAACCCATCGTAACCATCGGCTCGATGGCAATGACCATGCCGGCCTGGAGGCGAACGCCCCTCCCCTTCTTTCCATAGTTAGGAACGTTGGGGTCCTCGTGCATCACGCGTCCAATGCCATGGCCAACATAATCACGAAGCACGCCGTAACCGTGAGACTCGGCGAGGGACTGAACGGCATAACCGACGTCCCCGATATGGTTACCGGGAACAGCCTGCTCGATGGCAGCCTTAAGGCAATCGCGCGTGACCTCACACAAAGCCTTGGCTTCGGGCGTGGGGGTGCCGACGAAAAACGTCCAAGCGTTATCGCCGACCCAACCGTCGACAACGGCTCCCGTATCGATGGAGATGATATCGCCATCGCGCAGGATCATGTCGGGGTTGGGAATACCGTGTACCACGGCATCGTTAATCGATGCGCAAATGGTTCCGGGAAACCCGCCGTAACCCTTAAAGGCTGGGGTGCCACCATGCATGCGGATAATCTGCTCCGCGAGCTGATCGAGCTCAAAAGTCGAAACGCCGGGGCGCACCATGGCTCCAACGTGGCGGAGCGCCATCTTAGATAGCGCTCCTGCCTTCTTCATCTGCTCGATTTGCGTTGCAGACTTAATCTTGATCATAGACCGAGAGCCTCTTTGACATCCCCGTACACGGTCTCGCGAGCCTGGTCACCGTTGACCGACTTGAGCAGACCCTGGCCACGATAGTAGTCGACGAGCGGGCTCGTGGACTTCTCGTAGACGTCGAGACGGTTCTTGATGGTCTCGGGCTTGTCGTCGTCGCGCTGATACATCTCGCCGCCACACTTGGGGCAGGTAGCATCGGCAGCGGTGCCGGTGTAACCGCAGGCGCGGCAGTTGCGACGCGAAGACAGACGATCGATAATGACCTCGGGGGCCACATCGACCAGAAGGGCGCAGTCGATCTCGCGACCCATGGCGGAGAGCTCGGAATCGAGCGTCACGGCCTGGGCGGTGTTGCGCGGGAAGCCGTCGAGGATGAAGCCCTGCTGGGCGTCATCGGCGGCAAGGCGCTCCTTGACAAGGTCGATCACGAGCTGATCGGGAACGAGCTCGCCAGCGTCCATGTACTTCTTAGCCTGAATACCAAGCTCGGTGCCACCCTTGACGGCAGCACGCAGCAGGTCGCCCGTGGAAATGTGAGCGACGCCAAACTCGGCGACGAGCTCCTGTGCGACGGTACCCTTACCGGCACCCGGAGCTCCGAGCAATACGAGGTTCATGAGCAATCCTCCTCTAGCCTATTTAAAGAATCCATCGTAATCATACATCTTGATCTGGCCTTCGAGCTTATCGACCGTGTCGAGCACGACGCCGACCATGATGAGGATGGACGTGCCGCCAAATGCCTGGATCAGCTGGTTACCCGTAAAGGAGAAGATGATCGAAGGCACGATGGCGATGAGCGCCAAAAAGACAGCGCTGGGAAGCGTAATCTTGTTGAGCGCGTTCTTGATGTAGGCCGCGGTAGCCCTACCCGGACGCACGCCCGGAATAAAGCCGCCCTGCTTCTTAAGGTTGTCGGCCGTGTCATCGGGGTTGAACACCATGGAGGTGTAGAAGTACGCGAAAAACACGATGAGGACAACGTTAAGCACCCAGTTGAGCCAGCCGCGCGAAAGCGCAGAGGCAACTGCCTGAATCCAGCCGATGCCGGGGAAGAACACGGCAATCTGAGCCGGGAAGTACAGCAGCGCCGAAGCGAAGATGATTGGCACGACACCCGCGGTGTTGACCTTGATGGGCAGGTAGGTGGTCTGACCACCCATCATACGACGGCCCACGACGCGCTTAGCGTAGGAGACCGGGATGCGGCGCTGGCCGCGCTCAAGGAAAACAATCAGCGGGATAACCAGCAGGATGATGGCGCAGATGATCACCATGGTGATGATGCCACCGGCATTGCCCTCGGTGCTGGAGAAGATAGCCTGCGGCAGACCGGCCATGATGTTCGCAAAGATGATCAGCGACATGCCATTGCCGATACCGCGCTGGGTGATGAGCTCACCAATCCACATGATCAGCATGGCGCCCGCAGTGAGCGTGCCGACGATCATGAGGTCGAAGATGATCTCGGGAGCGCCGGCGCCATTGAAGCTGATGCCGAAGCTCTTAAAGAGGAAGAGGTAACCCACGGAGTTGAGGATTGCCAGAGCAAGGGTGAGGTAACGCGAATACTGCGTAATCTTGGTCTGACCGACCTCGCCCTCGCGGGCAAGCTCATGCAGGGAAGGCACAACGGCCTGGAGCATCTGGAGGATGATCGAGCTGGTGATGTAAGGCATGATGCCCAGCGAAAACACCGACACATAGCTCAACGCGCCGCCAGAGAAAAGATTCAGGAGGGCCATAGCACCTGCGGCGACCGAATTGTTATCGGTCGAGAAAAGGCCCAGCATCCCCTGGAAGGGAATGCCGGGCACAGGAACGTGCGCACCAATGCGGTACACGACGATCATAGCTATGGTAAAAAGAATCTTTTCGCGCAATTCTTTGATGCGGAAAGCATTCTTAAGACCATTTAGCACGGCAGCTCGACCTTTCCGCCGGCGGCCTCGATCTTGGCCTGCGCAGAAGCGCTGACCTTGTCGACCTTGACCGTGAACTTCTTGGTGAGCTCACCATTGCCGAGCACCTTGACGGGCTCGAACTCGCTCTTGGTGATGCGAGCGGCCTTAAGAGCGGCACCGTCGATCACAGCGCCGTCCTCGAACTTACGCTCGAGACGCTCAACGTTAACAGCGGTGTACTCGATACGACGGGGGTTACGGAAGCCCGGAAGCTTGGGCAGGCGCATAGCCAGCGGAGTCTGGCCACCCTCGAAGCCGGCACCCTTGGTGCCGCCAGAGCGGGAACCCTGGCCCTTCTGACCGCGGCCAGAAGTGGTGCCGTGACCCGAAGAATTGCCACGGCCGACGCGCTTGCGGTTCTTGGTGGAACCGGGCGCGGGAGTAAGATCGTGAAGCTGCATTTGCTACTCCTCTACAATCTCGACAAGGTGCTTGACCTTGAAGATCATGCCGCGGACGGACTCGTTGTCAGCAATCTCGCGAACCTCGCGGATCCTGTGGAGACCGAGGGCACGGACAGTACGGACCTGGTCCTGCTTGCAACCGTTGGTGCTGCGGACCTGCTTGATCTTGATGGTGTCAGCCATGCTTAGTTCTCCTTACCGACGAACATCTCGGAGACCGTCAGGCCACGGCGAGCCGCGACGTCCTCAGGGCTGGAGAGCTCCTTGAGGCCCTCGACGGCAGCCTTGATGATGTTGAGGCCGTTGTCGGTACCGAGGGACTTGGACAGGACGTTCTTGATGCCAGCAAGCTCAAAGAGGGGACGCACAGCGCCGCCGGCGATAACGCCGGTACCCTCGACAGCGGGCTTGATGATGATGCGGCCGGCACCAAAGTGGCCGAGAACCTCGTGCGGGATGGTGCCCTGCTCGGTCACCGGCACGTGGAACATGTTCTTCTTGGCATCGAGAGATGCCTTGGAGATGGCCATGGGCACCTCAGCGGACTTGCCCATGCCAACGCCGACGTTGCCCTTGCCGTCGCCAACGACGACGAGAGCGACGAGGCTCATGCGACGACCACCCTTGACGGTCTTCGACACGCGGTTGATGTAAACGACGCGCTCCTCGAACTCGGAGGCCTCGCGCTGCTGCTTCTGATTACGAGCCATGTGCTACATACCTCCTAGAACTCGAGACCGGCGGCACGAGCACCGTCGGCGAGGGCCTTGACGCGGCCATGGTAGATACGGCCACCGCGATCGAAGGCGACCTTGGTGATGCCGGCCTCGATGGCGCGCTTGCCAACGAGCTGACCGACCTTCTCCGCAGCCTCCTTGTTCGAGGTGTGGGTGCCCTTGAACTCGGCCTCGAGGGTCGAGGCAGAGACGAGCGTCAGGCTGGAGCCCTTGCTGTCGTCGATGATCTGGGCATAGATGTTGGCGTTAGTACGGGTCACGCGAAGACGCGGACGCTCGGAGGTACCCGAGACCTTGCCGCGAACACGACGCTGACGACGCTTGAGGCCTTCCAGCTTCGCCTTATGCTTGTTCATACGTAAACTCCTAAAAAGGTTGATCTTGCCAGCACCTGACGGGGTGCTGGTCTTATGCGAGTGAGTCGGTTACGACTACTTGGCGGCCTTACCCAGCTTGCGGCGGATGTGCTCGCCAACGTAGTGGATACCCTTGCCCTTGTAAGGCTCGGGAGGACGATGGCCGCGGATCTCAGCGGCGATCTGACCGACCTGCTGCTTGTTGATACCCTTGACGTTCACGTGGGTGTTGTCGGGAACCTCGAAGGTGATGCCCTCGGGAGCCTCGACGATCACGGGGTGCGAGAAGCCCAGGGAGAACTCGAGGTTCTTGCCCTTCTGCTGCACGCGGTAACCGACGCCGGCGAGCTCGAGCTTCTTCTCGAAGCCCTCGGAAACGCCAACAACCATGTTGTGGATGAGGGCGCGGGTGAGGCCGTGGCGGGCACGGGTCTCACGCTCGTCGTCGGGACGGGAAACGGTGAGGACATTGTCCTCGACGTTGATAGCGAGCTTCTCAAAGACATCGAGCTCGAGCTGGCCCTTGGGGCCCTTGACGACAACGTTGTTGCCGTTGACTGCCACTTCGACTCCGGCGGGAATCTGGACAGGCTTATTACCGATACGAGACACGGTGATCTCCTTTCCTTCTACCTACCGAGCGAATTACCAGACGTAAGCGATGATCTCGCCGCCGACGTTGTGCTTGCGAGCATCGCGGTCGGTCATGACGCCATGGCTGGTGGAAATAATGGCGGTACCAAGGCCACCGCGGACGCGGGGCATGTCGGCAACGCCGGTGTACTTACGCAGGCCCGGCTTGGAAATGCGGCGGATGCCGTTGATGACCTTAGCCTTCTTGGGACCATACTTAAGCGTGATGTGCAGAGTCTTCTGGGGAACGGTGTCCTCGACATCGTAGCCCTCGATGTAGCCCTCCTCGTGCAGAACACGAGCGATCTCGACGAGCTTCTTGCTGCTCGGCATGGAGACCGTGGCCTTGTTCACAGAGTTAGCGTTACGGATGCGCGTAAGCATATCTGCGATCGGGTCTGTAAGGTTCATACAGATTCTCCTTCGTTCTTGATGAACACGTGCTCTTGGTTCTTCACCGCCCTTAACGGCAAAGCCTTTTTAGCGCGTTTTCCCTGTTCCAAACGGATGCTTGAAACGCTGGTAGTGACTTACCAGCTGGCCTTCTTAACGCCGGGAAGCTCGCCCTTGAGTGCAAGCTCACGGAAGCAGACACGGCACAGGCCGAACTTGCGGTACACAGAGTGCGGACGGCCGCAGCGCTGGCAGCGCGTGTACTCACGAGTAGAGAACTTCTGCTTGCGATTGCACTTGACGATCATCGATGTCTTAGCCACTTATATCCTCCTCACATAGAGTATTGTTCGCCCCAAGCGCCGCCCCCTTGTGGGAACGGCGCTTATAGGGCAGGTGAACCTATTTCTTGAACGGGAAACCGAAGGCGTCCAGAAGGGCCTTGGCCTCCTCATCGGTGTTGGCGGTGGTCACGAAAGTGATGTCCATACCACGCTGGTGATCGACGGAGTCGAAGTCGATCTCGGGGAAGATGAGCTGCTCGGTGACGCCCATGGAGAAGTTACCACGGCCGTCGAAGCTCTTGGCGGAAATGCCGCGGAAGTCGCGGATACGGGGGATCGCGACGGAGGTCAGACGATCGAAGAACTCCCACATACGGTCGCCACGCAGGGTAACCTTGCAGCCGATCGGCATACCAGCGCGCAGACGGAAGGTAGCGATGGACTTACGGGCACGGGTGATCATCGGCTGCTGTCCGGTGATGGCGCGCAGGTCGCGCACGGCACCGTCGATGGCCTTGGAATCGGTAGCGGCCTCGCCGACACCCATGTTCACGACGATCTTCTCAAACTTGGGGATCATCATGACGTTCTCGTACTGGAACTTGTCCTGAAGCTGCTGCTTGACCTCGTTGTTGTACTTGGTCTTCAGACGCGGCACATACTTCTCTTCTGCCATTGTTCACTCCTTCTTGGGGTTTTAAGCACGGGGCGTGGCCACGATGGGTTGTCCTCGTACCTCCTGGCTGCATCCGCGCCGCTCATGGCATTTTGCGGTTTGGACTCGACGCAGCAGGAGCCGACAAAACAATCGGTACTATACGCGCATCGTGAGCGTATTTCCAGAAAAACCTCGTCTGCCTGCACAACTCCACAACTCCCCCGCACAAATGGGTCCCAAGAAGCAGTTGCGGTGAAATAGGGACTGTTGGGCGGCCTAACAGGCTTAAACAATCCGTATTTCACCGCAACTTATTGGTGGGGATGCGATTAGCGCTTGCGGGGGACGAGCTTGGTGCGGCGCAGGTGGATCATCTCGGCGGCGATGGAGATGGCGATCTCCTCGGGGTCCTCGGCCTCGATGGCAACGCCGATCGGCAGGTGCAGCTCGTCGATCTGGTCCTGCGTAAAGCCCTCCTGCTCCAGGCGGGCGCGCACAAAGGCCGTCTTGCGACGCGAGCCCAAGCAGCCCAGATAGGCGGGTTTGGCACGCATGGCCTGAATCACCACGTCGATATCGGACTTGTGACCCGCCGTGGCGACGACCACCAGGTCGCGCGGGCCGATGGGGCACTGCTTGCTCAGGCTCTTGTAGTCGACCAGACGACGGTCGTAGACACCGGGCACCCAATCGGGGGTCAGCGTGCCGGGGCGGTCGTCGCACGCCACGACGGCAAAGCCCGCCGCCGTAAGCACCCGCGCCGTCGCGGCGCCCACGTGGCCGCAGCCAAAGATATAGGTCAGGCCCTCGGGGCAGAGCGTCTCGATGTGCGCCGCGGGAATCTCAGAGGCCGCGTTGGTGTAGGCAACCTTACTCCCCTCCTCCACCAGCGAAAGCTCGGGGCAGCCGGCAATGGTATGGCGCGATGCCTCGCCATGGTACTCGGCCACATCGCCCTCGAGCGCGCTCGCGATAAACGGTTCAAAGTCGATGACGAAGTCGCCGATGCGCCGATAGGCCAAGACGTCGGCAACCGACTGGAGCAACGGTACCTTGGTCGCGTCCAGGTGCAGATAGCACAGGCAGATGGCTCCGCCGCAGATCATGCCGGTATCGGAGTTCTCGCCGCCCATGGTGTAGCGGACCAGACGCGACTGTCCCGCGCTCAGGAGTTCGCGCGCCTCATCCAGCGCAAAGAGCTCAATCTTGCCGCCGCCGATAGTGCCCGCCTGGCCACCGTCGGCAAAGACAGTCATCCATGCGCCCACGCCGCGCGGCGACGACCCCGCCGTGCCGGCCACGACCACGAGCTCGCACGTCTCGCCAGCACGCAGGGCGGCAAGCGCAGCATTCACCACATCGAGCTTTTCCATTGCAATTTCCTATCCCTGGAATACACCGATGAGCATGGCGAGTGCCTCGAGCACACCGCCGCCGACCGACGTCGCCTTGTCCGAAATGTAGTTGATATAGCTGGCATCGCCGCGCGGATCGACATCGGCGCATTTAAAGCCCTCAGTCACCTGCACGCCGTTCGCCAAAAGCCCGCGCAGACAGCCATCGATCTGCGTGCACATGGGCGAATCGCCCGCGTAGCCAATCACGTCTCCGGCGCTCACGATGTCGCCGATCGCGCGGTCGGACCGAAACACGCCGGCGGCGGGGCTGTGGATAACGCGCTCTCTTCCATAGCCAGCGATAATGCCCGGCACGCCCGTGTTGGGTTGGGGCGAACCCTGGGTAATGACACGGCCCAGGAAATGCCCGCGCATGGTTTCGACCACGGCGTCGCAGTCAACCGGCGCGGTAAAGCCCGGCCCCACGGCGATGACGGCAGGCGCCATGTCGCGCGTGGTACCCAGGTTGCGCTTAGCCAGAATCGCGTCGACCACGGCAGCGGGTTTCAGCTCGCCGAGCATCTTGGCCTGGGGGTCCACCACAACGGCGACGTCTCCAGCCTCGGTAATTGCAAGCGCCTCTGCCGGCGTCTGTGCCAAGCGAGCGCGAATGCCCTCGACCTCGACCTCGCCCAAGCGAATAGCCTCGCAAAAACTGATTGTGCGGCGGATGCACGTGGGAACCGCGATATCGGCCATAACGACCGACACGCCGGCGCGCACCAAGCGAGCGGCGACGCCCGTGGCGATATCGCCGGCGCCGCGAACATAAACGAGCATTCCCGGGACACCTCCCTGTGCTACGGTTTGAGCAGAGCAAATGCGGTTCGACCGCTACTCTGATGATTATTTATTATCACAGTATTATACGGCGGTGAACAGATGGAAACGACGAGCGGAAACCTTGCCTCCGCGCTCAAGATCGAGCCGGGCATTACCGCAATTATCGGCAGTGGAGGCAAGTCGACCTTGCTGAAGACGCTCGGCCTTGAGCTTATGCGCGCTGGCGGCAGGGTGCTTCTCTGTACCGCCACGCGCATGTTCCCCGTCGCCGGCGTGCCGTGGGACGGGTCGAGCCGTCGCCTGGACGCCGCGCCTTGGAAGCCGGGGGGCCTGCATGTTCCCGGCTGCACCTGCGAGGCATGCGCTGGCATGAGCCACGGAAGCATCTGCCAGGCGGGCGTTTTGGACCCGGAGACAGGCAAGCTCTCTGCCCCCGCCGAGCCGCTCAACGAGCTGGCACAGCGCTTTGACTACGTCCTGGCCGAGGCAGATGGCAGCAAGCGACTCCCGCTCAAGGCGCACGCCGCCTGGGAGCCGGTAATTCCCTCTGGCACGGCCAACATCGTCTGGATCGTCGGCGCCTCGGGGCTGGGCAAGCCCGTCGCCGAGGTTGTCCACCGCCCCGAGCTCTTCTGCGAGCGCTGCGGCTGCGAGCCCACCGACATCGCCACACCCGAGCGCGTCGCCCAGGTGCTCAATGCCGAGATGCAGGCGCTGGGACTCAGCACCGCACGCGTCATGCTCAACCAAGTCGACACGCTCAGCGACCCCACGATGGCCGACCGCTTCGAGGCAGCCCTCGGCCGCCCCATCGTCACCAGCAGCCTCCAGAGTAGCTAAAAGAGCCCCGTCCCAAATTAGCTACCCCGGCACTCCCCCCGTTAGCGGGACACGTAGCGGCCGGGTTGGGCTCCGGTGGGCTCGCCGTTGCGCGCCACCAGCACGCCGTTCACAAACACAGCCTTGGCGCGACCATGCGCCTTAAAGCCCTCGAGCGGCGTGTAGTCCACGGCCTGATGCTGCGTCGCCGCGCTAATGGTCCAGCGCGCCTTTGGATCCCACACGCACACGTCGGCATCGGCACCCTCGGCAAGACAGCCCTTGCGCGGGTACATGCCAAACACGCGCGCCGGGTTCTCGCTCATCAAGCGGCACAGATCCTCGGGTCCCAGCTGTCCCTCAAAGCTCGTGGCAATCGCGACGGGACGATGCTCCACGCCGGGCCCGCCGTTGGGAATCGCGCGGAAATCGTCGCGCCCGCGGTCCTTTTGCCCGTGCAGGTTAAAGCTGCAATGATCGGTCGCAATCGTATCGATCTCGCCGGCCACAAGCGCCTCGCGCAGCGCGGCACGGTCGCCGGCATGGCGCAGCGGCGGGCTCATCACGTACTTGGCGCCCGCAAAGCCGTCCTCGCCCTGCTCCAGATAGCAGGTGTCGTCAAGCATCAGATATTGGGGGCAGGTCTCGACATAGATATTCTTCTGCCCGCGCGCTTTGGCAGCACGAATGGCCCCGAGCCCCAACTTGGTCGAAAGGTGCACCACGTTGACTAGGGCGTCGCCGGCCAGGTGCGCCAGATACAGCAGGCGGCTCACGGCTTCGGCCTCACACACGTCCGGGCGGCTGAGCGCATGCCCCTCGGGCCCATGAATCCCCTGCTCGTACACGCGCTTCTGCAGCTCATTCACCAGCGTACCGTTCTCGCAATGCACGCACAGTATGCCGCCAATACGCTTGAGCTCCTCGAGCACCTCGAGCGTCTCGGCATCGTCCAGGCGCAAATGATCGTAGGCAAAGTAGGTCTTAAACGACGATACGCCCGCCTCGCGCATAGCCGAAAGATCGGCGCGGTTGCGTTCATTCCACTCGGCGAGTGCCATATGAAAGGCGTAGTTGGCCGTGCAGGTTCCGTCGGCACGGCGATGCCACTCGGCCAAGGCATCGGGCATGGTCACGCCGCGATCAGCCGTCGCGTAGTCCACGATGGTCGTCGTACCGCCGCAGGCAGCCGCACGCGTGCCGGTTTCAAAGCTATCGGCTGTCCAATCCATGCCAGTCCAGCACTGCATGTGCGTGTGGCCGTCGATAAAGCCGGGAAACACCCAGCAGCCCGCGGCGTCCTCGACGGTATCGCCCTCGGCCGGCTCAATCGCCGCGGCAATCCGCACAATCTTGTCGCCCTCCATGGCAAGATCGGCGCGGCGAAGCCCCTGGGGCGTCACGAGCGCGCCGTTTTTGATGATGATCATGTTGCTCCTTATTGATTAATACAGTTGGCCACGCGATCAAAATACGAGCAGGCCGCGATATGCTCCGTTATGCGTCGCTGTCCCTCTGCGGTATCGACATCCCACAGCTCGTAGGCACGCGCCTCGACCAGCGCAACGTCGACGCGACCTCTGAGAATCGAGCCCCCGCCGTCCTTGCCCTCAAGACGCATGAGTGCATCGAATAGTTCCGCCGGAAAGAGCACCGGGCTCGAAGGCTCACCGTTGCACGCCAAGCGCACCGGATGTTTGCGGCCACGCTCGTCAAACGCGCGAACCATGGCCTCAAAAGAGTCCGTGCTCACAAGCGGCTGGTCGCCCGGCAAAAAGAGGCAACCTTTCCAGTTGCGTTCGACTCCCCACGAAAGGCCCGCACGGACGCTTTCGCTGCGCAGCTCGCCATCGTGCAGAACGCACGGGCAATGCTTGTCCTCGCAAATCTGAGCGACCTCGGGCCAACGCGTCGAAACCACAACGTCAAAGCCCCGGGGAACCGAATCGATGGCCCGGGCAATCAGCGGCTCGCCATAGATATCGGCAAGCATCTTGTTAGAGCCAAACCGCTTGCCCTCGCCCGAAGCCATAATGACGCATCCAAGTCTCATGGTGATACCTCCCCCGAAACCATCGTACCCATAACTCGCGCCGCGGGCATCCACATCGAAAACGCTTATCCCGCACGCCCGCGATGCAAAAAAGGGCACCCCGCCGGTTGGCAGAGCGCCCCCTTTACATGGCTTACCTCAACCCGGCTTTAGGCCTGGAACCAACGGGCGGTGTTGCGCTCGTCGAGGGCCTTGAGGGTAGCGGCGGGATCGGCAACCTTC
>URTD01000016.1 GCA_900550735.1 uncultured Collinsella sp. | reverse complement strand
TTCCTACCTCGACCTCTATCTGATTCACCAGCCGTTCGGCGACTACTACGGCGCGTGGCGCGCCATGGAGGAGCTCTACGAGCAGGGCGTCATCCGCGCCATAGGCACAGCTAACTTCTACCCCGATCATCTCGCAAACCTCATCTCGTTCAACCGCATCGCCCCCGCCGTGAACCAAGTCGAGTGCAACGTGTTCTTCCAGCAGCGCGAGGCGCAGGAGTACATGGCCGGCAAGGAGGTGGCCATGGAGGGTTGGGCGCCCTTTGCGGAGGGCAGAAACGACCTCTTCCGCAACGAGGTCCTCGCTCGCATCGGCGAGGCGCACGGCAAGACGGTCGCCCAGGTCGTGTTGCGCTGGCTGCTGCAGCGCGGTGTGGTCTGCATCCCTAAGAGCACGCACCGCGATCGCATGGAGCAGAACTTCGACGTCTTCGACTTCGCGCTGGGCGACGACGAGATGGTCGCCATCGCCGCGCTCGACACCGGACGCAGCGCGTTCTTCGACCACCACGACCCCGCCACCATCGAATGGATGTCCGGGCTCGTGCGCAACGTGTAGACGAGCGTCAGACCGCACTGATAACTTACTAGGAGGAATTGCCATGAACTCATTCACGTACGACTACCCGGTCAGGAACTACTTCGGCGAGGGGGCCATGGACCAGGCACTCGACGCCGAGATGGGTGCCATGGGCAAGACAGTGATGCTCGCCTACGGCGGAGGCTCGGTCAAACGAACCGGCGTCTACGGCCACGTGGTCGATAAACTCACGAGCGCGGGCAAGCGCGTGGTGGACTTCGGCGGCATCATGCCCAATCCGACCTACGAGAAGTGCCAGGAAGGCGCCGCGCTCGCACGCAAGGAACAGGTCGACTTCATTCTCTCCGTCGGCGGCGGGTCGGTCTTCGACTGCTGCAAGGTGGTCTCCGCGCAGGCGATGCTTGACGAGGACATCGAGACGTTCGAGCACGTCGACGGCAAGATGCCGAGCTCGTTCATCCCCATGGGCTGCATCGTGACACTCTCCGGCACGGGCGCCGAGCAGAACAACGGCGCCGTCATCACCAACGAGGAGACGCACGTGAAGGGCGCCTATCTGGGGGCGATGCCCATGTGGGCGGCGCTCGACCCGGCGCTCACGCTCACCGTACCGCACGCGCAGTTCATGAGCGGCGCGTTCGACACGCTCTCGCACTGCATGGAGAGCTATTTCGGAAGCCCGCGCGGGCGCAATGTCACCGACGACATCAACCTCGCTATCCAGCGTAACGTCATCCGCAACATGCGGATCATCGCGGACGACGACCAGAACCTCGATGCCAGAAGCGAGCTCGTATACGACTCCGCCATGGCCGAGAACGGCGTGCTCAAGATCGGCAAGTCAACGGACTTCCAGGCGCACATGATCCAGCACCAGTACGGCGCGTACACCCACACCAACCACGGAATGGGCCTCGCGGTCATCCACCCTGCGCTCTACCGCCACCTGGCCCCCGAGGCGCCCGCGCAGTTCGCCCGCTGGGCGAGCGAGGTGTGGGGCGTCGACGCCAAGGGCAAAGACGACCTTACGGTGGCGCTCGAGGGCATCGACCGCCTGCAGACGTTCATCGGCAAGATGGGGCTTCCCACGAGCTTCGCCGAGATGGGCTCCGACGCGTCCGATGAGACGCTGCACAAGGTTGCGGGCACCTGCGTGCTCACCGGCGGCTGCGCCAAGAAACTGGAGCGCAGCGAGGTGTTCCAGATTCTGACCGAGTGCCTCTAGATCGGCGGGGGTCCCGATCCGCCCGCGCCGAATCGTGCGTTTCGGGGCTTTCGACCTCTTTCTCCATGTCATCGCGCCACCGCTTAAGCTCAGCCGTGGCCGCTCTCTTCCCCTTGGTAAGAGCCACCTTGGACGTTGTCTTCCTCTTGGGTTTGCCGAACAAATCCAGCTCGCCCATGTCGTGATAGCGGAGAGTTCCCTTCCATCCGACTTGCTTACCGTCCCTCTTGTAGGGGCTGACGCTCACTTCTGAATGAAAGATGTCTCTCGCCATCTCCAAAACCACTTTTGCACCAAACTTCGCAAAAAAGAAGCTCCTCACGGGAACGTAAGGAGCTTCTACCTGCTGGTTTGTGTTTCGCTAACCCTGTCAGCCTACTCCCATTCGATCGTCGCGGGCGGCTTAGACGTGATGTCGTAGCACACGCGGTTGGCGCCGGGGACCTCAGCAACGATGCGGCCGGAGATGCGGGCCAGGACGTCGTAAGGCAGTTTGGCCCAGTCGGCGGTCATGGCATCGCTGGACTCGACGGCACGCAGGATGATCGGGCGCTGGTAGGTGCGCTCGTCACCCATAACGCCGACGGACTTGATGTCGGGCAGAACCGCAAAATACTGCCAGCAGCTGTGCTCGGAGTTACGCTCGCCGGTCTGCTCATACAGGCGCTGGTTGTAGGCGTCGAGCTCCTCGCGCACGATAGCGTCGGCGTTCTTGAGGATCTCGAGCTTCTCCTTGTCGACCGCGCCGATGATGCGGATGGCCAGACCCGGACCCGGGAAAGGCTGACGGAACACGATGTGACCCGGCAGGCCCAGCGCCAGACCAAGTGCACGGACCTCGTCCTTAAAGAAGTGATCGAGCGGCTCAATAAGGTCGAAGTGCACGCCCTCGGGGAACGGGATCAGGTTGTGATGGCTCTTGATGGTGGCCGTCTTGCCGCCCGTCTTGCGAGCGCCGGACTCGATGATGTCGGGGTAGATGGTGCCCTGAGCCAGGTACTTGACCGGCTTGCCATCGATCTCGAGCTGCTGAGCAACCGCGAAGAACTCTTTCCAGAACTGCGTACCGATGATGCGGCGCTTCTCCTCGGGCTCGGTCACGCCAGCCAGAAGCTCGGCATAGCGGTCCTCGGCGTGAACATGGATAAAGTCGACGTCAAACTGCTTGGTGAAGACCTCCTCCACCTGCTCGGGCTCGCCCTTGCGCAGCAGGCCGTGGTTGATGAACACGCAGGTCATCTGCTTGCCCACGGCACGGGCGCCCAGGGCGGCCACGACGGAGGAGTCGACGCCGCCGGACAGGGCCAGAATCACGCGGTCGTCGCCGACCTTCTCGCGGAACTCGGCCGTCATGGTCTCGACCAGGTTGTCCATGCTCCAGTTGGGCTCCAGGCCGCAGATCTCAAACAGGAAGTTGCTCAGCAGCTGCTGACCATACTCGGAGTGCTTGACCTCGGGGTGGAACTGCGTGGTGAAAATCTTGCGCTCAACGCACTCCATGGCGGCAACCGGGCACACGTCGGTGCTGGCGGTAACGGTAAAGCCCTCGGGCACCTCGGAAACGGCGTCGCGGTGGCTCATCCACACGGTCTGCTCCATGGGCGTAGAGTTAAAGAGCTTGGCACCAGCCGTGCGCGTGATGGTGGCGCGGCCATACTCGCCCACCTCGGAGTGGCCGACCTTGCCGCCGAGCGTCACGGCCGTGATCTGATGGCCGTAGCAAAAGCCCAGGACGGGAAGGCCCAGGTCAAAGATGGCGGGATCGATAGACGGAGCGTCCTCGGCATACACGGAAGCCGGGCCGCCGGAAAGGATGAGCGCAGAGGCGTTCATCTCGCGAATCTCGTCGGCCGAGATGTCGCAGGGGACGATCTCGGAATACACGTTGAGGTCGCGGACGCGACGGGCAATGAGCTGACCGTACTGCGCACCAAAGTCGAGTACGAGGACCTTTGCGGAAGCCTTTTGATCCATGGTTCCCCCTCTTGTTGGCGGGGAGCCGGTGCCCACCCGCGTGAATGAACGAAAATAACCTCCATAGTGTACACGTTATATGGGGTTTCTCGCCCCTCGCAGCCATCAGCGCACGGCAAACGCACGACCTGGGCCCCTATTTGACGGCAATTGAAGTGTTACCAGACGTTACAGATGATGTAATACGTTTGAACATTGAACGCTCTGTGCCACAATACTGCCGAACGACTCCGCCTCTGCGGCGGCAAATACGATAGGAATACCAGCATGAAGCGCATCCTTCTCATCGCCACGGGCGGCACCATCGCATCGACTGAGGACGGCAACGGCCTCTCCCCCGCCCTGACCGGTGAGGAGCTCGCCCAGAGCGTCCCCGAGATCTCGGGGCTCTGCGAGCTCGACGTCGTGCAGCCCATGAACATCGACAGCACCAACATGCGTCCCGGCGACTGGATGCGCATCCGCGATGTCATCGTCGAGGGTTATGCCGACCACGACGGCTTCGTGATTCTACACGGCACCGACACCATGAGCTACACCGCGGCGGCGCTTTCCTACCTGATTCAAGACAGCCCCAAGCCCATCGTGCTCACCGGCTCGCAAAAGCCCATGGGCAACCCCTTTACCGACGCCAAGCTCAATCTGTACCAGAGCCTGCTCTATGCGCTCGACGAGCACTCGCACGACGTATCGATCGTGTTTGGCGGCGTCGCCATTGCCGGCACGCGCGCCCGCAAACAGCGCACCATGAGCTTTAACGCGTTCATTAGCGTCAACTATCCGCCCATTGCCTACATCCGCAACGACCGCATTGTGCGCAACGGGCTTCACGGCACTCATCAGAATGAGAGCCCGGTTCGTTTCTACGACAGCATCGACCCGCGCGTATTTGTACTCAAGCTTACGCCCGGCGTAAACCCGGGCATCCTCGACGCCCTTGCCGATAGCTACGATGCTGTAATCCTTGAGACCTTTGGCATTGGCGGTATTCCCGAGTTTGGCGAGTCCGGCGATTCGTTCCAAGAGGCAATTTTCCGCTGGGTCGATTCGGGTCGCACCGTCGTTATGACCACGCAGGTCCCCGAAGAGGGCCTCGATCTGGGCGTTTATGAGGTCGGCCGTGCTTACGCCGATCATCCGGGCATTCTGCGCGGCGACGACATGACCACCGAGACGCTCGTGGCCAAGACCATGTGGGCACTCGGCCAGTCACGTGATGCGGCCGAGATTCAGCGCCTGTTCTACAGCCAAGTCAACAGGAATAACAAATCATCATGGTCACCATGATCGACCACGACCGCATCCCGATGGCGTAATCCCTAAGGCAGCTCCACTTATCGCAGCCTTAAACGACAGGTGGTCCCCCTCAGGCCGTGCAAAAATCGGAGTATTCTGCAATTTCTCCTCCGGAGGCATAGAATCGGCCGATTGTTAGACGAACTTTTAGGACGAAGGGTCCGTCTAGTAAATATTTATTCCTCATTTTTATTTAACGTGTGGATTATCTACTGTCAAAAAGGCAAAGCCAGCCGCTCGAGCTACCATCTACGGCCGAACTGGTGCTGAATACTCGCGATTTTGCACATCGCAACCAGGGGGACCCGCCCAAAGAGCGTCAAATACAGCGGGGGAACGCCCTATTCGATACCCTCGAGAAGCTCAGATACCGTCATGCCGAGTGCGGGCGCGATCTTAAATAGAACCTTGAGCGTGAAATTTGCCGTTCCATCTTCGATTCGGTCGAGGTAGGGTCGGCTGATTCCTGTCGCCACACAAAAATCAACCTTGGAGATACCAAGGTCTCTGCGTGTCTCTTCGACCCGCCTGCCAAGAATCTGTTTCGCACGTTCGTCCATGCAGCCGAGTTTGAAATGGAGCCGAACATAAACGTAAACTATAGTTTACGTTTTGCCGAATACACAGGAGTTTTCTATGTCGGGTTCTTCGGTCCGCATGTACCGAGCCACGCTTCGCACAAACAGCGCGCCGCCCAAGCTCGTCGTCGTTGAAGCTGAATGCCTTTCGCCCGATGAGCGCACAGCATTTGCATTGCTATCAAGTCGCGTCGCCGCTGTTCTGGTCCCTTGCCCGGCGCAAGGTGCGCTTGCCATCCAATGCCAAGCGCACAGCTGCTCGCTCAATCAGGCTGCCGTAATCGCAACCAGCCAACGCGGTCTGCCCCTTCTCCTGGAAGCCGGCATCGCACTCGCCCTTCGCGGTGCCGGATACGAAAACGAGACCGCCGCCGACATGGTCTTTAAACCACGATCGAGCGGCGGCCTCGCAGCAGCCATTGAATATATGTGCAGGCTCGTTGCCTAAAAAGACAAGCTAGAAACCAAGGCCAAAGCCCATACCGGTAATCGCCGAATACATAAAGTAGACGTTGATCACGTTGAGGAACACACCCGTGATGCAACCGTTACGCAGGTAGCGCTCGCACACGATGCGCGCCATGGCGGCGGAGTCATCATTGTTCTTTGCCTGGCGTCCCGCCGTAAAGTACGTCGCCACGCTCAGCAGCAGATTGAGCACCGGCAACGCCAGCAGCTCGTAGCTCTTGCCCCAGCGCGTCGCCTCGCCGGCGGCATTAAACTTCGTTGCCACCTCGGGACCAATGTTGGGGATAACACACGCTGCGACCACCAGCGGAATCACCGCAAGTACGAGCAGCGCAATACCCATGTAGCCAGCTTTTTTGCCATATTTAAACATATGCGTCGTCCTTACACGTTAAAGCGGAAGTGCACGACGTCGCCATCGGCCATGACATAGTCCTTGCCCTCAATACGCAGCTTGCCGGCGGCCTTGGCGCCCTGCTCACCGCCGAGCTCGATGTAGTCGTCATAGCCAATGACCTCGGCCTTAATAAAGCCGCGCTCAAAATCGGTGTGGATGACGCCGGCGGCCTGCGGGGCGGTCGCGCCCTGACGAACCGTCCAGGCCTTGACCTCCATCTCGCCGGCCGTAAAGAACGACTGCAGACCGAGCAGCTTGTAGGCGGCCTGCGCGAGCACGTCCAGACCGGGCTGCTCCAGGCCCAGGCTCTCCAGGTAGTCAGCGGCGTCCTCGGGATCGAGCTCGGAAAGCTCGGCCTCGATCTTGGCGCAGATGGGCAACGGCTTGACGCCATCGATGGGCGCCAGGTCGTCGTTGAGCATATCCTCGTCCACGTTGGCCACATACAGGATGGGCTTCATGGTGAGCAGGAACAGGCCCTTGGCGGCGGCACGCTCCTCGTCGGTCATCTCCATGGATGCGGCGCGCTTGCCCTCGTTGAGCCATGCAAGCAGGCGCTTGGCGACCTCGAACTTGGGCATGAGTTCCTTGTCGCGCTTGGCCTCCTTCTCGAGCTTAGGCAGCTGCTTCTCGAGCGTACCCATGTCGGCCAAGATAAGCTCGGTCATGATGGTGTCGGCATCGCCGGCGGGATCGACGAACTCGCCCGTGCGGCCCACCTCACGCATGACGTTGGGGTCCTTAAAGTAGCGCACGACCTCGCAGATGGCGTCGGTCTCGCGAATGTTGGCCAGGAACTGGTTGCCCAGGCCCTCGCCCTCGTTGGCGCCCTTCACCAGGCCCGCGATGTCGACAAACTCGACCGTAGCCGGCACGATGCGGCCCGGGTTGACGATGTCGGCAAGCTTTTGCAGGCGGCTATCGGGCACATCGACGATACCCACGTTGGGGTCGATCGTGGCAAACGGGTAGTTGGCGGCAAGGCCAGTCTTTTTGGTAAGCGCGGTGAACAGCGTCGACTTGCCCACGTTAGGCAAGCCCACGATACCGATGGAAAGGGACACGACAGCTCCTTTTGGTACAAGCATTTCAAACTGCATAAGTATCGCGCCGCCGCAGCATCTGGGCGAACCCGGACGCCACGGCGGCACGAATGAAGCAGAGATAGGGGTCGCTGACTAGTCCGCGAGCTTTTCCACCTGGTCGAGCATCTTGTCGAGCTTGGCCTTTGCCTCGGCCTTGACCTTCTCAGCCTCTTCGTGAGCCTTCGCCTTCTGGGCAGCCTTTTCCTCGGCCTCGGGATCGACGACGACCAGATTGGACGCGTCATGCTCAACCAACTTGAGCGCATGCTCGGGGCACACCTTGACGCAGGCACCGCAGCCCAAACAATACGTGGACTCCAACGCAAAGCGGCCGCTTCCCACCAAATCGCAGGCGAACGTGGGGCATACATTGACGCACTCGCCACACGACGTGCACTTGTCAAAATCACACTCAGGCGTGCTCACCTGCATGTTCTGGGCAAGCTCGGGGTGGTTTTGCAGCGTCGAGAGCACCAGCTGGCGACCGTGCGTGAGCGAACGGCGACGCTTGGTCGTCGTGGTGCCGCACATGGTGTTGAGCGTGCGCTCGAGCTGGGTAATCTGGTGGCGATGGGCTTTGAGCTTCTGCGTCACCGAGGCCAGTGCCGCCGTTGCCGGGTTGAGCTTTGTCACGGTAAGGCCCGTGGTGCGGGCAATCTTTTCCATGTACTCCTTGCGCTCGTACTCGCGGCGCTTATGGCACTTGAGGCTCTTGGGGTCGACCTCCAGACCCATGCCCGTGCCCGCCCACTCCTCGGCGGTAGCAATGGCCTCGCCCAAGATGTCCTCGCCACCGGTGTTGCGGCACTTATCGCACACGCCCAGCGGCAGGTACACGCTCACATTGGGATAATCAGCCAGCACCGAGAACCAAGTCTCGGCCGTAATATCGCCCACACAGGCGACAACAACCTCGTTCTCGCGCGGCATGCGCTTAAGGGCACGTGTGCAGGTAACGTAGGCGGTCTCGTGGCTCGTAGCAGCAGAGACGATATCGTCATACAGGTTTTTGGGCGCCAGGCGCGGCGAGATGATCGCCTCGGTCGGACAGGCAGCGGCGCACAGGCCGCACTTGCGACAGGAGTCGAGGATCTCGATGGCGTCTTCCTCGACCTCGATAGCGTTGACCGGGCACACGTCCATGCACGCGGTGCAGGCGCTCTTCTCGTTTTTGCAGGTCAAGCACGGAATGGTGTTGCCGCGCGGACGCTCCTTGTAGTCGGCAGGATTCCACTGCGGTGCCGACGGATCGAGTGCATCGGTCACACCGCCAAGCGGGTTTTTAAGAAAGTCGAAACCCTTGCTGATCTCGATAATGTCATCAAACAGATCGTGTTCCTGCGCCATGCGCGGCCCCTCCCTGAGCAGTGCAAACAAGCAAGAGATAATGATACGCTATCGGCCCACGCCTCGGGCAAATTACACGCGGCGCATCTTTGCGGCAAATAGCCCATGGCCCATCGCCGCCTCGATTGCACAAGGTCAATCAAGCGCCAAACTATGCCTCGCACATGAACTGCACGAGCTTTTGTTTGGTCACCTTTGCCTGCTCGTTGGCCATATTACGTTCATTTCTAAAGACCGCATTTGCAACACTCTGCAGATCGGCATCGGAAATCTCGCCAAGGCCCAGCTCCTCGAGCGTCGTCGGCAGACCAACGCGCTGGCAAAACTCGAGCACCTGATCAAGCTCGGGTGCACGCTCCAGGCGCAGCTGCACCACCAGGCCAAATGCCACGGCCTCGCCATGCATTGCCTTGCACTCGGGCAGAATCGTCAGACCGTTGGCGATGGCATGCGCCAACGCCAAGCCACCGCTCTCAAAGCCGACGCCCGAGAGCAGAATATTGCACTCGATCAGGCGCTCAACTGCCGGCGATGTACGGCCCTTTTTGAGATCGCGCTTGGCAGCGACGCCGCACTCCATGAGCGTGTCGTAGCAGGCGCGAGCCGCAACCAAGGCCAAGTGTCCCGGCGCGCCACCGTGCTCGTTGGCGCCGTGCGCCGCGGCGCACGAACGCGCCTCAAAATACGTTGCCAGCGCATCGCCCATACCAGCGACCGTCATACGCAGTGGGGCCGCCGCGACCACGTTGGTATCGACCACGACCAGGTCTGGATTCTTCTCGAGCATCAGGTAGTGGTCGAACGACCCATCCTCGTGATACAGCACCGAAATCGCGCTGCACGGACCGTCCATCGAAGCCGCCGTGGGGCATACGCACAACGGCACCTCGGCATAAAACGCAACGGCCTTGGCAATATCGAGTATCTTGCCGCCGCCAATACCCACCACCATGTCGCAATACTCGGCCCGGGCTTCCTTAGCCATTTCGACAACGGCGTCTTCCGTACACGGACCGTCATAAATCTTAAAGAACGGCTCACTTAGATCTTCGTCCAGAAATCCATCGACGATCTGCTTGCACAGCCGATCCTCGGTGCCCTGGTCAAACAAGACATAAGCAGCGCAGCCCAACCATGACAAATACCTGCCCTGACGCGAAAGTTCGCCCGGCCCCTGAACATACCGGCCGGGACCGCCATAAACCATGGGAAGCGCCATACGAGAATCCGCCCTTCATCAAACAACGATTGGTACAAAGTAACCTTCCCCCTGCACCAACTTGTGCATTGGAGACAGGCCACTTTGCACCATAGCAAAAAGGGGCAAAGCCATCTGCTTGCTTTGCCCCTTCCTTAGCTTGATTTACTCATCCATGAGATAGTAGTGGCCCAGCGCGTCGGCACCCAGGATGGCGTTTGCGACCATCTCGGGCGTCACCTCAAACGGCATGTTGCACATGGTGTCATCGGGCGCGCAGGCGGCCTCGGCAACAATCATGGCCTGCTCGCGCGTAAGCTCGGCAACGCCAAGTTCCTTCATCGTGACCGGCAGGCCCAGCTCAATGCAGAAGCCCAAGACTTCCTCAAGCTTCTCAGTCGGAGCATCCTCGAGTACCAGCTGGACGATGGTGCCAAAGGCGACCTTCTCGCCGTGATACATGCCGTGGCACTCGGGCAGCATCGTCAGGCCATTGTGGATGGCATGAGCAGCAGCAAGGCCCGAGCTCTCAAAGCCAATACCGGAGAGCAGCGTGTTGGCCTCGATGATGTGCTCGACGGCAGGCGTCAGCGCACCCTTCTCCAGCGCGACCTTGGCCTTGACGCCATCGGCCATAAGCGTCTCGTAGCAGAGCTTGGCGAGCGCCAGGCCGGCCATGCCGCCCTTGCCGCCGGCGCAAGTGCCGCCGTCGGCATCGTGCGTCGCCTGAGCCTCGAAATAGGTTGCGAGCGCATCGCCCATGCCGGAAACCGTCAGGCGCACCGGGCTCGCCGCGATAACCGTCGTATCCATCAGGACAATATTGGGGTTTGCCTTAAGGAAGAGGTATTTATCAAACTGGCCGTCGTCGGTGTAGAGCACCGAAAGTGCCGAGCACGGTGCATCGGTCGAAGCGATGGTGGGGCAAATGATAACCGGAGACCCCAAGTAGTAGGCGACAGCCTTTGCGGTGTCGAGGATCTTGCCGCCACCGACGCCGACAATGATGTCGCAACCGTTGTCGCGCGCGAGCGCAACTAGACGATCGACCTCGCCCTTGGAGCATTCGCCGTTAAAGTCCTCGAACAGCAGCTCGGCCTTGACCTCGGCAAAACCGCCCTCGATCTTGGTGCCGACGCGCTTCTTGCCCGAAGGCGTCACGATGACGAGGGCCTTACCGCCGAGCGGCTCGACATAGGAGCCGAGCTTGGCCAGCTCGTCCGGACCCTGGATGTACTTGCTGGGGCTATTGAAAATTGCAGCCATAACTATCCCATTCTCTAAAAGAAAAAAGAAAGGGGCTCCGTACGGATACGTGCGGAGCCCCTCGTTACGATAACAAGAGTCGATTAGAAATCGATGTCGGTGTCGTAGTAGCAGGCCTTGAGGATCTTCTCGAAGTCGGCAGCCTTGGTCTCACGCGGGTTCTCCGGCGTGCAGGCGTCGGTCTCGGCGTTCGCGGCGATCTCGGGCAGCTTGGCGAGGAACTCCTCCTCGGAAACCATCTGCGGGTTCTCGGCGTCGACCTTCACGCCACCATTCGCGTAATCCTTGATGGACTGCGGAATGTTGAGCTGGTCGTTGAGGTCGCGGATCTTCTGGACGAGCGCGGCGATGAGCTCCTCGTTGGTCTCGCCGGGAAGGTGCAGGATCTCCTTGGCCACGTAAGCATAACGCTCGGCAGCACGGGGATCCTTGGAGTTCCACTGGATGACCTTGCCCAGGTACATGGCGTTAGCAGCACCGTGGATGATGTGGCCGTTCTCGAAGGCAGCACCGGTCTTGTGAGCCATGGAGTGAACGATGCCGAGCAGGCCCGAGGAGAAGGCGATACCGGCGATGCACTGAGCCTCGTGCATGTGCTGACGGGCCTCATGGTCGCCAGCATAGGACTTGGGCAGCCACTCGACGATCTCGCGGATGCCGTGCAGAGCGTTGGCGTCGGTGAACATGGAAGCGCAGGTGGAAACGTAGGCCTCCATGCAGTGGGTCAGAGCGTCCATGCCGGTGTGAGCGCACAGCTTGGCGGGCATGGTGTAGGTGAGCTCGGGGTCGACGATGGCGACATCAGGGGTGATGTTGAAGTCGGCCAGCGGGTACTTGATGCCCTTGGCGTAGTCGGTAATGACGGAGAAGGCAGTGACCTCGGTAGCGGTACCGGAGGTAGAGGAGATGGCGCAGAAGTGAGCCTTCTGACGCAGCTCGGGGAAGCTGAACGGCTGGATGATGTTATCGAAGGACTCCTCGGGATACTCGTAGAAGACCCACATGGCCTTAGCGGCATCGATGGGCGAGCCGCCGCCGATGGCGATAATCCAGTCGGGCTCGAACTCGCGCATGGCCTCGGCGCCCTTCATGACCGTCTCGATGGACGGATCGGACTCGACGCCCTCGAACAGCTTGACCTCCATGCCGGCCTCTTTGAGGTCGGCCTCAACGTCCTGCAGGAACCCGCCGCGGCGCATAGAGCTGCCGCCAGAAACGATGATGGCCTTCTTGCCCTTGAGGTTCTTCACCTCGTGGCGAGCGCCCTCACCAAAGTACAGATCGCGAGGATTGGTAAAACGTCCCATACTGTGCCTCCTAAACAAGCCCCTCTTAGACTTGCGTATATAACGGAGCACCCGATTGGCTCCGTTAGGACCGTTTTGCGCGTTGCCGGCGATGACAATGCGCGATGTCTAAACGTCTCAACGCTCAGACAAACATTATTCTACCGTTCTGGTTGGTCAGTTATTCACCTAAAGCCGACAATGATGAAACGTTTTTTCTATCCCTGAAGACCCTTGTGGGGCATTCATACTCCCAAGCTGGGCAAACGTTTTATCAAGGTTGACCACATATCCCGGGCAGGATTGTGGCCCTCCAAAATGTGCCCCGCTCGCCGCCAAAAATCGACCGTTTGCGGCATCGTGATACCACTCAGTCGTCCAAGGTGCCGACATTTGTGCGACATCCGTCTTCGTGGTGCAAAGGTGCATGTCCAAGTGCGGCACCCCCGGTGTGCCACATGCGGGTAAACTAGAACCTTATATAGAGACATTTGAACCCTAACCGCAGCAAAGGAGGCCCCATGGCATTCGATCCCATTCAAGAGGATTGCCATCGCCTCGTTCTTGAGGCCTTGCGCCGCGACAATATCCCGCTCACCGACGGTGCCGCCGTAGAGCGTCTGATGGAACAATTCACCCGCAACCCCGCGCCGCTCATCGTGCACGACCGCGACCGCGCCGGGCACCTCATTGCCAAGGTGGTCGAGGCTGTCGACTACCGCATTCCCTTTATCCCTGACGATACCCAGGCAGAGCAAGAAGAGGCCGCTGCCGAGAACATGCTTCGCGAGGCAGCCGCGCTCGACCCCACCAACTGGGATGCCCAGCGCATGCTGGCCGCCCTCACCGCCAACTCCAACGAGGAGTACGTACAGTACCTGGTATCCAAGCGCGATGAAGTCGAGCACGACCTGGCACTCAAGATCGCCTCGGCGCAGGACCCCTACGAGCGTGAGGCCGCAGGCGACCTTATGCGCCGCCCCTACCTGCGCTGGCTTGCCGCCCTTGCGTCGCGCGCCCTCATTAGCGGCCGCTATCGCATGTCGCTCGAAGCCGCAAACTGCAGCCTCGACTTTGCCCCCAACGATCCGGCCGGCGTCCGTCACACCGCGATGCTCGCCATGGCGAAGCTCGAATACCCCGCCGAGGAGCTCAAGCGCTTTCGCTCTGCCCACTCCGTCCCCTATCTCACCAACACGCCGCTACGCCGTCGTCCCAAGGACGCGGAGCGCGACTTGGACCCATGGACGCTCATCGCGCTGATGAGCGCTGCCTGGCGCGAGCTGGACTACGAGGGTGCCGAGCACTACTTGCGCATCCTTGCACGCTCGTGCCCACACGCAGCCGAGGCGCTCTATTTCCAAACCGAGTTTCCCGATGGCGTCTATGCCCGCGTCAACGTGGGCGTGGGCTCCACCGACGAGCTTGTCCTTGCGCTGTCCGAGGCGACGCCGGTACTGCAAGAGGGCTTGGGCGCCCCCGACAACGCCAGCTTTGCCGCCTGGGTCGCCACCAACGATATCGTGCGTTCCCAAATCGATGAGCGCATACTGCGGGCGGCCGAGCAGGGTTTGCCGTTTAAGGGAGGAGACCTCTAATGGATCCGAGCGTCTACATCCCCGCCTACCTGGAGCGCGCCTACGTTGCGTCGCACCCCGAGCTCACCGATGCAGCACGCGAGCTTGTCCATAACGACGTAAGCGTCAACCCTCACAAGTATGCGCAGACCGAGCATGCCCAGGCGCTGCTGTCCTATGCCGGTGTTCATCGCCACCTGCTCGACGAGCTCCATCGCATCGAGGACATGGGCAGCGATGAGGAGTTTGAACAGACGCGCAACCGCCTGTTCGACGATATGCGCGATGAGCTGCTCAAGATCGTCCGCGTCGATGCGTATGTCCTCGATGCCCAGCTGCTCGCCATCATCCTGGCCGACACGCCCGTTGACGCCTGCCTGGGCGACCTAATGAAGCTCGAGGCGACCACGGCCGATTACCTGCAGCAAAGCGTGCCCGGGTTCGACATGGAAGCCCCGCACTACTGGGCCAACAAAGTTTTGACGGACGGCGTGACGGCGGCAGAGCTCACCGTGAGCGAGCCGGCTCTTATCGGGTGGCTCCACACGCTCGAGGCCATCTCGCAGCTGTGCATGGCGAGCGCCCGCTACCGTGCTGCCGCCAACTACGCCCGCCGCGTCCTTAAGGCGGAAGGCTACCCCAGCCGAGCCGCAGGCACCGTGTTGCTCGCCCTCGCTCGTCTGGAAGACCAGGACGGCTTTTTTGCCCTGGCCCACCAGCTCGAGGAAGAGATCGGGGCTGACGCGCTCGAGAACTCTCCTTGGTATCTGCTCGCCCGCACCATCCTCTTGTTCAAAACGAACAAGATGCGTCCGGCGGTGCGTGCGCTGCGTGAGTTCGCTAACCGTTGCGAGGGCGGTGCGTTCTTCTTGCTGAACCCCATGTACCAGACACCGTACCTTCCCTGCCGGCCCGAGCCACGCGATCCCTGGGATCTTTCGCACCAGGCCGTTTGGGAAGCGGACGGCATCATCTCGGATACCCCCGACTTTGCCCCCTGGGCCAACGCCTGCGAAGATGTATCGCAGCTTGCCCAGGAATTTGCGCGCCGCTACGGATTTTAGTGACGCACTCGACCCGACCATGTCGTTTACGTTAGGAACGGATTCATGAACCTCCGCTCATCTCTTGCCTGCACCTCGAGCGATATCGCTCGCTGGGGACTGCGCTCCGTCCTTAAGCGCCAGGGCGGCGTACTCCCCGGCCGCATCGCCATGAAGATCGACCCCGAGCTGCTGAGCGACCTCGCCGGCCTTGTCGACCGCAGCGTGGTGATCACCGGTACTAATGGCAAGACCACCACCTCCAACCTCATCGCCGACGCCGTTGCCGCCAGCGGCGCCACCGTGGTATGCAACCGCGCCGGCAACAACATGGAGCCGGGCGTGGTGGGTGCACTGCTCGAGGCCCGCGGCGGCCTTAGGCACACCAGCAGCGGCAAGCGCGTGGGCGTTTTTGAGTGTGACGAGCTCTACACCGTACGCGTTCTGCCCAAGCTCAAGCCGACGTACTTTGTGCTACTCAACCTGTTCCGCGACCAGCTAGACCGCTACGGCGAGATCGATCACACCCAGGAGGTCATCGCCCATGCGTTGGAGCTCTCGCCGACAACAACGCTTATCTACAACGCCGACGACCCGCTGTGCGCCTCGATTGCCGCGCGCGTCCCTAACACGAGCATCGCCTTTGGCATCGACGGCGCCACGGGCACCGAGTCCGATCGCATTAGCGACTCGCGTTTTTGCTCGCAGTGCAACGCGCCGTTGGAGTACGACTATGTGCAGTATGGTCAACTCGGCGCCTACCATTGCCCCTCGTGCGGTTGGGCACGCCCCGCACTGGTCCGCCGTGTGACGGGCGTGGAGCTCGGCTGCGACGGCTACGGCTTTGACCTGGTCTTTGGATCTGCGTCCGACGCAGCTGCCGTACACATCGCCACGCGCTACAACGGCCTGTACATGGTCTACAACGTTGCCGCCGCCTTCTTTGCGGCGCGCGAGCTGGGCGTAGACGCGGCGCATCTGCAGCCCACGCTCGATGCCTATGTCCCCGCCGGCGGACGCATGGGCCGCTGGGAGATCGCCGGCCGTACCGTCGAGGCAAACCTGGCCAAAAATCCCGTAGGCTTCGATCGACAAATCCAGTCCATCAAGACGGCAGGCGGCAGACTCTGCGCTTTCTTCCTCAACGACAACGACGCCGACGGCCACGATGTATCGTGGATCCACGACGTCGACTTTGAGCGCATCGCCGACACGCCGGGTCTTGTCGCCTTTGCCGGAGGCACGCGCGCGCACGACATGCAGGTGCGCCTCAAGTACGCCGGCATCGATGCCGCGATTATCTCGGACGTCGCGCAGGCAATTGGCGCCGTGGCAGACGAGGCCGCCGATGACACCTTCTACGCCGTCGCCAACTACACGGCCTTCCCGCCGCTGGTCAAGGAGCTCGACGGGCTGAAAGGCGCCACCGCCGACGCTGTTGCTGGGCGCGCCGTAGCCCGTGCCGACGGCAGCGCTCTTCCTGTCGGTATCGCGCCAGTCGAGCTTTCGCGCCCGCTGCGCATCGTCTACCTGTATCCCGATGCCCTTAACCTCTACGGCGACGGCGGCAACGTCATCGCCCTCGAGCGCCGCTGCGCCTGGCGTGGCATTCCCGTGCGCGTGGACGAGGTCCGTATGGGCGAAACGCTTGATTTGACCGATGCCGATATCGTCATGATGGGTGGCGGCTCCGACCGCGACCAGCTAGCCGTGGCACACGAGCTGCTCGCCCAAAAAGACAAGGTCGCGGCCTATGTTGAGGATGGCGGCTCACTGCTTGCCATCTGTGGCAGCTATCAGCTACTCGGCCGTTCGTACTATATGGGCGAAAATCGCATCGAGGGCCTGGGCGTCATTGCCGCCGAAACCGTACGTGGCTCCGATCGCCTGATCGGCAACGTAGCCGTCAAAACCGATCTGGCACCTGAGCCCTTTGTGGGATTCGAGAACCATGGAGGTCGCACCCTGCTCGACGCGGAGGCAACGCCGCTCGGAACGTCCGTCGTCGCGGGCACCGGCAACAACGGCGACGATGGCCTTGAGGGTCTGATCTACAAGGGCGTCATCGGCACGTACCTGCACGGGCCGGCGCTGCCCAAAAACCCCGAACTCGCCGACTGGCTGATCGCCCATGCCCTCGAGCGCCGCGGCGATGCGCAGGCCACGGCCCTGCTGCCGCTCAAAACCCTCGACGACACCTACGAGCACGCCGCCCACGACGCCGCCATGAAGCTCCTCCCCTAGCGCCCTACCACCACAAAGGGGACAGGAGCCTTTGTGGTGATTTTGCCGCCGGATTGCACCGCAACGACGCACAACTACAGCAGCACGTCGGCAAGCGGACGCTTGGGTACGTGGTGCACCCGCGCCTCGTCGCGCCAATAATTGATGGAGCCGTCGGGGTTGGAATCGATCGCATCGATCACCTGTGTCTCGGCCGGAACGCCAAACGCCATGATCAGCTTGAGCTCATACTTGTCGTTATCGAGCCCCATGGCATCGATCGCGTGGGGCGTAAAGGCCTTGAACATGCAGGCTGCCACCTCGGGCGTGGCGCTGCGGGCGGCGAGCATCATCGTCTGCGCGGCAATGCCCGTGTCGACCTCGGTAATGGGAGCGGCGGGCTTGCCCGGAACGGCGCGCTCAGCAAGAATCGCGATGTAGCCGGTCGGGCGCTCGCCCTCATCGGGACCCGGCCAATCCTTGAGCGCACCGGCCCATGCAAGCTCGTCAAATACACGCGCGCAGTCCTCTGCACCGCTTACCACATGAAAACGCAGACGCTGAGCATTGGCACCACAGGGAGCCAGGTGCGCAAGTTCCGCCAGCTCGAGCAAAAACTCGCGCGGCATGCGCATGGACTCGTCAAAGCGACGGCACGTGCGGGCGCAGCGAACCAACGCATCAAACGCGTCCAAGCCGAGCTTTTCGCAACCCTGCTTTGCCATCGACTCAGCGCTTACCGGCGCTGCGGGAACTGCTTCGTTCATAGGGACCCCCAATACAAGCCAATTGTCCTTAGGAAAATCTAACCTAAAACGTAGGCAATAACGAACAGGGCTGCAATGTTCTACACCTGTTGAATAGAAAATCGCGACGTGGGGAACAACGGAAACAATTCGGGACCTTTGGGTTACGTTTCGCCCTCCCCGACCCATACGCCAGCGCCTTTAGGCGATACTGGTTGTAACAATCAAGGCTTACGCCGCACGGAAAGGAGACATTATGGGCATCTTCAAGAACGATGACCAAAAATCGAGCCAGTTTGGATTTGACGAGAAAAGCATGGCAGGCAAGGCCGTCAAGGCCGTGCGCTGGATTTACGCCATCACGGGCGTCTTGGCGCTCGTCGCCGGCATCGCACTGCTGTTTGCGCCCGCCAAGTCCCTCGTCTTCCTAACGACCGTCTTGGGCTTCTACTTTGTGATCACGGCCGCGATCAGGCTGTTTACCGCTGTTTTCGAGCCACTGCTGCCCACCGGCTGGCGCGTGACGAGCATCATCTCCAACCTACTCATTATCTTGGGCGGCGTCATAATCCTGCGCAACCAGGCCTTCTCGACCGCGACGCTCACCACGATGGTGGTTATCGTGGCCGGCTTTGGCTGGATTGTCGAAGGTGTCATGTCCATTCTGGAGTCCGAGCTTTCGTCCAACCGTGCCCTCGCCATCCTGAGCGGCGCACTTTCCATCATCGCCGGCATGTTCGTGTTTATCTATCCGCTGTGGTCGGCCAAGATGCTCGTTATCTTTAGCGGCGCCGCGCTGCTGGTGTTTGGCGTTACGCTGATTGTTCGCGCTATTCAATTTGGCAAACTGGTGCACTAGATGCCGCGAACGCTCTTTATTGATGCCGACGCCTGCCCGGTCACGCGCGAGTCAATTGATTGCGCGCGGCGGGCGGGCGTCGCCGTTGTTATCGCCGGCAACAGCACGCAAAACCTGGAACGGCACATTCGCCGCGACGACCCGCGTGATGCCGAGCACGCGCGACGCGGCTTTTGGGTCACGACGCTCGATGTGAGCGTGGGCGCCGACAGCGCCGACTTTGCCATTGTCGAACGCCTGCAGGCGGGCGACGTAGTCGTGACGCAGGACATTGGCTTGGCGAGCATGGTGCTCGGGCGCGATGCCGCCGCCATCGGTGTGCGCGGGCGCGTCTACGACAAAGCGACCATCGACATGCAGTTGTTTATTCGCCACGAGGAAAAGAAGGTGCGCCGCGCCGGCGGACGCACTCGCGGACCGGCGGCATTTACCAGCGAAGATCGCGCCCGCTTTAAACGCAACCTCACCGAGCTGCTGCGCTAACCAAGGTAGATTTTTGGGACATGCCTAAAAATCTACCTTTTTGTTTTGGCAGCGGGGAATGCCCTGGTCACAGGGGTAGATCGTAAGACATATCCCAATAATCTACTTAAAGGCCAACGGCGGATAGGATGAGGCCCCAGCCGGCACCGATGACGTACATCATGATCAGGAACAGGACGTTTTCGCGGGCGCTGCGGTTGGTGCGGAACAGCACCAGGTAGCCCACACCAGCAGAGATGAGCGTGCCGGCGAGCATCGGGGCCAGCTGCAGCGCGCCTTCCAGGTACAGTTGTGTGATGACGACGCTGGCCGAGCAGTTGGGAATCAGGCCGACAAGCGCCGAACCCAGGACGGCGAGCGTCTCGTTGCCACGCAGGAACTGCTCGATCGCGGACTCGCCGAAGGTCTCGAGCACGGCGACCAGAATCAGCGTCACCAGAAAAATGAATACCGATACCTGCACGGTGTGCGAGATGGCGCTGCGAATAATCGACAGGAGGGGCGCGCCCTCGTGAGAGTGGGAGTGACCGTGGCCATCATGGTGTTCATGCTCGTCCTCATGACCGTGATCGTGGCCATGTCCGTGTTCGTGCTCGTCCTCGTCTTCATCGCAACCGCAATGGTCGCGCTCGCACAGCTCATGGATGTGATCGGCGCTCACGCCCGCCTCGGCCACCTCGTCGATGGCCAGGCGGCGCTCGCTGACTTTCAGCCCCCAGCCGGCCATCAGCTCCAGGGC
>URTD01000015.1 GCA_900550735.1 uncultured Collinsella sp. | reverse complement strand
GGCTCCGATACTCAGCATGACGATGCCGCTGCCAAGGCCGCGCTCAAGGCTGCTGAGATGGAGGCAAAGCTCGCCGCCATGGATCCCGAGAAAGCGGCCAAGGTCCGCGCGGCGCTTGCCGCCAAGGCCGCCCGCGACAAGCAGAAAAAGGAGGCGTAAGGCCCATGGCACATCGCTCCGTTATTCCGTTTGGCCCGCAGCACCCGGTGCTGCCCGAGCCGCTTCATCTGGACCTGGTGATCGAGGACGACCGCGTCATCGAGGCAATTCCGCAGATCGGCTTTGTGCACCGCGGACTCGAGAAGCTCACCGAAAAGCGTGATATGCACCAGTTTGGCTACATCGCCGAGCGCATCTGCGGCATCTGCGCCGTGGGCCACAGCTGCGGCTATGCCAGCGCCTGCGAGCGCATGCTCGACATCGAGGTGCCCGGCCGCGTGCAGTATATCCGCACCATTCTGCACGAGCTTTCGCGCATTCACTCGCATCTGCTGTGGCTGGGCCTGCTCGCCGACGCCTTTGGCTTCGAGGCGCTGTTCTATCGGTCGTGGACGCTGCGCGAGCAGATTCTCAAGATCTTTGAGAGTACGTGCGGCGGCCGCGTGATTCTGTCGATCAACGAAATCGGCGGCCTTAAGCACGACATTGAGGACTCCGAGCTGGCGGGTATTGTCCAGACGCTCGACGCCATGCGCCCCGACTACGAGGCCCTGGTGCATACGTTTTTGGACGACAATAGCTGCGGCGAGCGCCTGCATGGCGTGGGCGTGATTAGCAAGAAGGACGCGCTGGAGCTTTCGATGGTCGGCCCGTTTGGGCGCGCATCGGGCGTGGATTACGACGTGCGCATGTTTGACGACGGTGCCTATGCGGATCTGGCTGCATTTGAGCCCATTGTTGCTACCGATGGCGATTGCTATGCCCGCTGCCAGGTGCGCTGTGCCGAGGTCACGCAGGCCATGGACATCATTAAGGAGCTTGTGGGCAAGATTCCGCACGACGGGATCGGCGGGCGCACCAAGCTCACGCCGGCCGACGGCGCGCGCGGCGAGGTTGTGATTGAGCAGCCGCGCGGCGAGGCGTATTACTATGTGCGCGGCAACGGCACCAAGAACCTGGACCGTTTCCGCGTGCGCACGCCGACGTCGCAGAACCTGGCGGGTCTGACGCATGCGCTGCAGGGCGTGCTCCTTGCCAACGTGCCCATGATTATCCTGACCATCGACCCCTGCATTAGCTGCACGGAAAGGTAGGCGCGGCATGAGTTTACTGACATTTGCCAAGACGGCCTTGGGTTCTATGGCCAAGCAACCGGTCACGGTGTGCTATCCGCAGGAGAAGCTCGCGGCGCCCGAGCGCCTGCGTGGACACATCGTTAACGACATGGACGTGTGCATTTGCTGCGGCATGTGCGCGCGTCGCTGCCCGGCGGGCGCGCTCGCGGTCGATCGCAAGGGCGGAACGTGGTCGATCGATCCGTATGCCTGCGTGGTGTGCGGCGAGTGCATCGAGAACTGCCCCAAGCACTGCCTGACTATGGACACCGCTCGTACTCCAGTTGCGGCGAACAAGACTCCCACGGTAGAAACCAAGTCGGAGTAACGCGGGGCTAGAGCTGGAATAGGGGCCGGTGGGGCAAAAATGCCCCACCGGCCCCGCGCGTAAACGCGCGGTTAAGCCTCCACGAGCAAAACTATGCCGGATTACGGGACTGAATAGCGAACCGCGACCATATCGAAAATTGCAAAAACAAAACCGCAGGTAGATAGCCTACCGTTTTTCAAAAAATGAAGGTATGGATGAGGACCCCGACTTTAGCCCCGTAATCCGGCATAGTTTTGAAATGGCACCATATCCGTAACAGCCTTTGATCTCCCGTGGACGGAGGAAAACGGATCATTGTGGCCTGTCGACTCCGAGTCGCACCTATTTTCCTGCGAAAACGCCGTGTCTCAACTTCGGTGAGACATTTGTCTCACGCCCAAAACCGAATCTGGAACATGTGTCACCTGCCCTAATTGTGTCTCATTTCGTAACTTTAGGCTGATGCAAGGTCTGAGGCCGCGAGAAGGGAGACGCGATGAGTAAGTACACGAGGGGTCTCTTGGCGGTGATACTGGCCGTAGTGCTGGTGTTGCCGGCTGCAGCATTCGCCATGCTGCCCGAGGCCAACGCCAGGTCCAGCACCGGAATGGACGGACCGACAATGAGCGGAAAGGACGTCGTCGATCCCGACACCAGCGGACGCTGGGAAATCTGGGCGGCCGGTCACAACGGTAATAAAGTAACGACTCAAAACGTCGGCCGAATCTGGACCGACAAGACGGTCGAGGCAACTGAGGAAAACGAAGAGTCGGATTTTCTGACCACGCTTTCGGCCATGTCCTCGACGTCTAATTCAACCGTGACGGTTACTACGCCGCTCGACATCGTGATGGTGCTGGATGCATCTGGCTCGATGGATGATCCTATGGGTGGCGGAGATCGCACCAAGCGTATCGATGCACTGAAGAACGCTGCGAACAGCTTTATCGATACCATCGCCAAACAAAACGAGGCTATCGAGGGTGTTGATAGGCAGCATAGGGTTGCCATTGTTAAGTTTGCGGGCAAGAAGTCCAACGATATCGGTAACAATACGTATCGCGACGGAGGGTACTCCTACAATTACACCCAGGTTATGAAAGAATTGACCTACTGTTCCGGCAGCAATGCGGATGATCTCAAGAAGAATACAATTAATCAAATTCAGCCTGCCGGCGCCACGCGCGCCGACTATGGCCTAGAGCTGGCCGAGAAAATCACTACCACTTATGGCCGCAAAGACGCCAAGAAGATTATTGTGTTCTTTACCGACGGTACGCCAACAAAGCAAAATATATTCGATGCGGGTGTCGCCAACGCTGCCGTGACAGCTGCTAAGAATATGAAGGACGGCAAGGCCACCGTTTATACCATCGGCATCTTTGATGGCGCGAACCCCAGTGCTGGTATCCAGGATTCGGGAAAAAGCCAAAAAGAGAACAAGTTCATGCAGGCCGTTTCGAGCAACTACCCCAATGCCACGGCATGGGATGCTCATGGTGCACGCGCTGAAAACTCCGACTACTACAAGTCGGCGACCAATGCAGAAGAGCTCAAGAAGGTCTTTGACGACATCTCACAGGCCATCACATCGGAGGCGCCTTATCCGACCGAAATCCATAAGGGCTACGACGAGACCAAGTCCGGCTACATCACGTTTACCGACGAGCTGGGCGACTTTATGCAGGTCGACAGCTTCACCGAGGTCGTCATCAACGGCACGCCGTTTACCAAGACGGACAAAACGGTCAATAAAGAAACCAATACCGACACCTACGAGTTCACCGGCAAGGCAAAAGACCTGCTCATTACCGTGCAGCGTGCTGGTGATGACAATCCCCAGAAGGGCGATGTCGTAACGGTCAGCATTCCTGCGTCGTTGATTCCGCTGAGCCACTTTAAGACCGTAGACGGCAAGCTTTCGGTCGACAGCGCTCAGCCTATCCGCGTGAAGTACACCTCGAGCGTGAAGAGCACTGCGCTCGACAACCTGTTTACGCCCGAGAAGGTAACGGGGCTCAAGGGTTACATCGAGAACAATACGACCGTTGCCAACGGCGCCAAGACCGTGAGTTTCTACGCGAACAAGTGGGCTGCCGGCGATCTGGGCAATACGGTTGCGACCTTTGAGCCGGCCGACACCAACCGCTACTACTACTTCCAGAAGCAGACTCCCATTTACACGGACAAGGACTGCACACAGCCTGCAAAGAATTCACTGGCAGAAACCGGCGCCTATTACTACAAGGATGAGTTTGAGGAGCAGGGCGAAAACGGCGAGGCCAAGCCCGCCTCTGCCGTCATCGAGTTTATCGGCGGCGACGCTGCGAAGTTTGACGGCGCTATTGTTGCTGACGAGGACGGCAACCTTTCGTTTAGCGTGGGAACCGCGCGCCTAGCCTTTATCGACGAGCTCCACACCACCAAGGAGAGTGTGGGCGGCAACAACACTGGTACCGCGACCGACGTTCTTAATCCCAAGTGGAACAACGTGTCCGCCAAGGCGACCGCGACGCATGTCAATTCCTACCTGGGCAACAACGGCAAGATCAGCTTTAACGTGACGCCGACAACGGTGGATACCAAGGCCAGCTTTGGCCTGACCAAGGTGCTCGAGGGCCGCAGCTGGACGGATACGGACGAGTTTAAGTTTGAGCTCTCCGCGACGCCCAAGAATGACGCTCCGATGCCTGCATCCACGGACACGACCGTGCACAAACCCGACCCGGACGGCAAGGGCAAGGCTGTCATTGACTTCGGCGAGATCACCTTCAACAAGCCGGGCGAGTACACCTATGAGGTCCGCGAGGTCAAGGGCGACGCCGGTGGCATCACCTACAGCGATAACGTTGCCACGTTCAAAGTGACCGTGACGGTTGAGGCCACGGGTGGGCTTAAGGCTGACGTTGAAAAGATCTCGGGCGAGCGCGAGTTCAAGAACACTTATAGCGCCAAGACGGAAACCCCGCTGACTCTTGAGGCTACCAAGACGCTCTCAGGGCGTCCGATGGCCGATGACGAATTCAAGTTTGCACTGAGCTATGCGGGGCACGACGAGGTTCTGTTGAATGCAACCAACAAGGGTGGCAAGGTTGAGTTCGGTCCGCTGACGTACACGACCAAGTCGCTCGCCAAGCTGGTCGAGGAAGGCAAGGCATCGCTTGATGCTAGCTCAGACAAACCGACGTGGACCATTCATTACATTGCTGCCGAGCAGACCGGCAAGCTGCCTGCGGGCGTGAGCGCCACCGTGTCGGCAATTGACGCATGTGTAACCGTTGTCGACAACGGCGATGGTACCCTGACGGCGACGGCTGTCTACGGCGATGCCGGCAACGAGTTCGTGAACACCTACACTGCCGCGCCTGCCGAGGCATCGCTTGTGGGCAAGAAGAATCTGCAGGTTCCTGATGGCCTGACCCCGGCTGACATTGCCGGCAAGTTCACCTTTACCGTGACCGGTGAAGAGGGCGCACCCATGCCCGCGAACGCGAGCGTGACCAATGATGCCAAGGGCAAGGTCGACTTTGGCAAGATCACCTTTACGCTCGACGACCTTAACAAGGCTCTGGGCGAGAAGCCCGAGAAGCGCGAGCACACCTTTACCTACACCGTGACCGAGTCCGGCGAGGTCGCTGGTGTTACCAACGACGCCAAGCTGTCGCGCGAGGTTTCCTTCACCGTGACCGATGACGACAAGGGTAATCTGATCGTATCCCGCAAGCCGGACGGCGATGTGGCATTTACGTTCACCAATACCTATAACGTGACGCCTGTCGAGACGAGCGTCACCGACCAGATCACCGCGACCAAGGTCCTGACCGGGCGCGACCTCAAGGAAGGCGAGTTCTCCTTTGAGCTGGTCGAGGGCGATAAGGTCGTCGCTACCGGCAAGAACGACGCCGAGGGCACAATCGTCATGGACAAAATCACTTACGATAAGCCCGGCACTCACACCTACAAGCTGCGCGAGAAGCTCCCCAACGAAGCGGGGCTGAGCAACGGGATTACGTACGATAAGACGAACTACACCATCAAGACGAGCGTCATCGATAACGGCGACGGCACGCTTAAGGTGACCCATACGCTCGAGGGCACCAAGCCGGCGCGCTTTGAGAACAAGTACAACACTGCCCCGAACGAGTCCAGCGTTACCGACCAGATCACCGCGAAGAAGGTCCTGACCGGCCGCGACCTCAAGGCCGGAGAGTTCTCCTTTGAGCTCGTCGAGGGTAACGATGTCGTCGCCAGGGGCACCAATGCGGCCGACGGCAAGATCACGATGGACAAGATCACCTACACCGAGGCCGGCGAGCACACCTACACGCTGCGCGAGGTCAAGGTCGACGCCGACAACGGTATCACCTACAGCACCGCGGCCTACACCATCGTGACCGCCGTCACCGATGATGGCAATGGCAAGCTCACGGTTAAGCATGAGCTGCAGGACGTCGAGAAGGCTATCTTCAAGAATGCCTACAGCGTTACTCCGAATAACTCCAGCGTCACCGACCAGATCACCGCGACCAAGGTTCTGGACGGACGCGACCTCAAGGCCGACGAGTTCTCCTTCGAGCTCGTCGAGGACGGCGAGGTCGTCGCCACCGGCGCTAACGACGCCGATGGCAAGATTACGATGGGCAAGATCACCTACACCGCCGCCGGCAAGCACACCTATATCCTGCGCGAAGCCAAGGGCGCCGAAGGCAACGGCATTACCTACGACAGCACGACCTACACCATCGTGACTACCGTTACCGATGACGGCAATGGTAAGCTCACGGTCAAGCACGAGCTGCAAGGCGCCAACGAGGCGAAGTTCAACAACAGCTACAAGCCGAATCCTGACGAGTTCAGCGTCACCGACCAGATCACCGCGACCAAGGTCCTGACCGGTCGCGACCTCAAGGACGGCGAGTTCTCCTTCGAGCTCGTCGAGGGCGACGATGTTGTTGCCACCGGCACCAACAATGCCGAAGGCAAGATCACGATGGGCGCCGTCAAGTACGACAAACCCGGCAAGCACACCTATACGCTGCGCGAGGCCAACGGCGGAACCACCGGCAAGGGCATCACCTACGACGGCACGACCTATACCGTCGAGACGACCATCACCGACAACGGCGACGGCGCACTCAAGGCCGAGCATGTCCTGAAGGACGCCACGTCTGCGACCTTCAAGAACGCCTATAGCGTGACCCCGCTCGATGCAGAGCTCGACTTTGACCTGAGCAAGGTCATCAGCGGCCGCGACTGGACGGATGGGGACGAGTTCAGCTTTACCATCACCGCCCCCGAAGGCGCCCCGCTGCCCGATCCCGCAACCGTAACCGTGGTCAAGAAGGACGCGAAGGACGGCATCGCCGCCATCAACTTCGGCAAGATCCGCTACACGGCTGCCGGAACCTACAAGTACGAGATCCGCGAGAACGCGGGCAATGCGGCAGGCATGACGTATGACGGACATGTCGCGACCGCCGAAGTGACCGTGACCGAGAACGGCGAGGGCGTCCTGACCGCCAACGTCACCAAGAAGGAAAGCGGACGTTTTACCAACACGTACCGCACTAAGCTCGATTACGCCGCGGCCGGCGGCCTCAAGCTCAGCAAGAGCCTCTCCGGACGTCCCATGACCGAGGGCCAGTTCACCTTTACCGTGAAGCCCGCCGACGAGGCTTCGGCCAATGCGCTCGGCCTGCTGCCCGGCGCCAACAACTTCCAGTCCCCTGCAACGGCAGAGGCGACGGTCGGTCTGATTGATATTCTGGCGGGCCATGAGGTCAAGTTTACGCAGGCTGACGCCGGCAAGACCTTCAAATATACCGTGGCCGAGAAGAACGACGGCAAGCCCGGTTACACCTACGACAACGCCGAGCGCACGGTGACGATCGTTATCGCCGATGACGGCGCCGGTACGCTTACCGCTACCACGACCGTTTCCGGCGGTCCCGAGGGTACGCATACGACGGTCCACAAGAGCGGTGAGAACAAGGTCGAGAGTGCCCTGGTCCCGTTCCACAACAGCTACAGCGCTACGACCAATACGCCTGGTGGTACCGCTGCTCAGGTTGTCGCCACCAAGACCCTGACCGGTCGTCCGATGGCCGACGGCGAGTTCTGGTTCGGCATTGCCTATCAGGGCGAGCTTGTGGGTTACGAAAACCTCAAGCCCAATATCGGCGGGCATGTGAGCTTTGATGCGCTGCACTACGACACCGAGATGCTTGCCAATCTTGAGGCGGCTGGGCTTGCCCATCGTACCGACAAGGACGGTAAGCTCGCTTGGACCATTAACTACACGGCCTACGAAGATTTATTCGGGCTGCCGAATGGCGTTTCCGCTACAACGTGGAGCTTTGGCTTTAAGGTTATCGTTGTCGACAACGGTGACGGTACCCTGACGGCAACGGTCGACTACGGTGGCGTCGAGCCCTTGTTCGAAAACGTCTACGGCGCCGAGGCCGTGGATGCCGCACTCACCGGCACCAAGAAGCTCCAGGCAGCCGAGGGCCTGACCCCGGCTGACATCGCGGGCAAGTTCACCTTTACCGTGACCGCCGACGAGGCTGGCGCCCCGATGCCCGGGCGCACGACCGCAACCAACGACGCGGCTGGCAACGTGGACTTTGGCAAGATCCACTTTACGCTCGAGGACCTCAACCGCGCTCTGGGCGTGACGGCCGATGCTTCTGACGACGCATCGAGCGATGCCGAGGCCAACGCCGACGAGGCCGAGGTTGACGCCGACGCTGCCAACGCCGACGAGCCCAGCGACGAGCCCGAGCCCGCAGCCCCCACCGCTCCGCGCTCGCACACCTTTACTTACACGGTGACCGAGTCCGGTAGTGCCCCTGGCGTGACCAATGACACCAACGCCACGCGCAAGGTTTCCTACACCGTGTCTGACGACGGTGCCGGGCATCTGAGCGTCAAGCGCGAAGGCGACGACGGTGCTGCCTTCACGTTTACCAACACCTACGGCGTGGCACCTACCGATTCGTCCGTGACCGATCAGGTCAAGACAGTCAAGCGCCTGACTGGACGCGACCTTGCAGCAGGCGAGTTCACGTTTGAGCTGCTCGAGGACGACGTGGTTGTCGCTAACGGCACCAACGACGCTAACGGCACCGTGACGCTGAGCCCGATTCGCTACGAGGCACCCGGCACGCACGCGTACACGCTGCGCGAGGCTTGCCCCAACGCGCTCGGCCTGTACAAGGGCGTCACCTATGACGGCGCGACCTACACCGTCGTGACCACCGTCTCCGACAACGGCGACGGCACGCTGACCGCGACGCACAAACTCGAGGGAACCACCGAGTCGGCTGGCTTTACCAACAAGTATCACGCCATGCCTACGCAGGTTTCCATCGGCGCTATCAAGGTGCTCGAGGGACGCGAACTCAAGAAGGACGAGTTTAGCTTTAAGCTCGTTGGCGAGGACATCGAGTCTACGGTTACCAACGATGCCGACGGCAAGATCAACTTTGACAAGTTTGAGTACGACGAGCCCGGTACGCACGCCTACACCATCAGCGAGGTCAAGGGCGACGAGGTCGGTATGACCTACGACAAGTCCGTCTTTACCGTGACCGTCAACGTGGTCGATGACGGCGAGGGCAACCTCAAGGCGAACGTCGCCTTTACCAAGGGCGACAAGAGCGTTGAGGGTATCGTGTTCAACAACACGTACAAAAAGCCCGAGACGCCCGTGCCGACACCCGATCCCGGCACGCCCAAGACCGTGACGAACATCGTCAAGACGGTCAAGGGTTTCCTGCCCACCACAGGCGACCAGCAGGCTGCCGCTCTGCTTATGGCATTTGTCATCGCCATGGCCGGCGTCGGAGCCCTGGTCTGGGGTATCCGTAAGCGCTAGGCACGTCGACAGCGCCCGGGGCCAAAAGGCCCCGGGCGGCCGGTAGGGCTAAATCTCGACCTACTCCTACCCCCAGCCGCCACGGAGGCGTCTCCCTCCTCCGTGGCGGCGCTTTTGTGCGTTGGGGAGGAGGGCGCGCCACGAAACCGGCCTATCTACTACGTTTAGCCCCTTACCCCCAACCATGCCAAAAAACGCGAAAACAAAACCGCAGGTAGAACGCCTGCGGTTTTGTTCAAAACGAAGGTATGGTCAGGGGTATCGAGTCAAACGTAGTAGATAGGCCGATTTCGTGGCGAGCGGTTCCGGCTGATCCCTTGGGGACGGAGGAAAACGGATCATTTTGGTCCCGCGAGGCTGGCGGAGACACTCGTGCAGGGCCGCCCGAACAAAACTATGCCGGTTTACTACGATGAATTCGACATTCCCGACCATGACTGCATTTTTCTAAATATTGCAAGCGTTCTACCTGCGCTTTTGCAAGCGCGCAATTTGCCGTGGTCGAAGGTGGACGATTCATCGTAGTAAACCGGCATAGTTTTGAAATGGCATTAAATCGGTAGCAGCCATTTTGCTAAGCCGGAGCGGTCGGCAGTTGGGTAATTACCCTCGCAGGTAGGCGATGGCGATTTGGGTGCGGTTGCGCAGGCCCATTTTGGCCAGGATCGAGCTGATGTGGTTGCGCACCGTGCCTTCTCCCATATAAGCCGTGGCGGCAATCTCCTTGTTGTCGAGGCCGCGGGCGATGAGCTCGGCGACCTCGAACTCGCGGTCGGTCAGGCTGACAAAGGCCGCGGGCCGGCGAGACGTGTCGGCCTCGGACCCTGCCCCATCAAAGTCGATATCCTCGATCGCCTTACCCTCGAGTACGCGTTTGCCGTCCATGACCTGCGCCAACGCCGGCGGAATGGCGGCGACATCGGTCTTGATCAGGTAGCCGCGGGCGCCCAGTTTAAGCGCCGACACAATGTACTCGTCATCCGAGAATGTCGTCAGAAACACCACGCGCGCCGTGGGGTCGCGCTCAAGGATTTCGCGTGCCGCCGAAAGGCCGTCGCGTCCCGGCATCTGAATGTCGAGCAGCGCGATGTCGGGCGCGTGCTCGCTGTAGAGCGCGACCGCCTCGTCGCCATTGGCGCCGGTGCCCACCACTTCGATCTGCGGCTGGGCGCCCAGGATAATCTTGAGCGAATCGACCACCAAGCGGTCGTCGTCGACAACGATGAGCCTCATCGGCCCTCATCTCCTTGCTGTTTGGGAACGGTGGCAAACACGCGCCAGCCGGGGGAGCCGGCACGCGGGCCGGCGGTAAAGGCGCCACCAAGCGCCTCGATGCGCTCGCGCATGGAGGCGAGCCCCATGCCCTCTGCGGCGTCGCGGCCGCTTGCGTGGACCCCACCAGCGCCATCGTCGGTAACGACAAGCTGGTAAAACGACGGATGCTCCATGCATCGTACGGTGACGGTCTGGGCGCAAGCGTGGCGCATGGTATTGGAGAGCGCCTCGCGCAGGACCGCTGCAAAGCAGTTGGCGACATTTGCGGGCGCATGCTCGGCCAAAACTTCAAGCTCAATCTGCGGGCCGCCGTCCGAGCGCGCGCCTTCAACAATGCGTTCGAGCTGCACGGAAAGGTCGACGGCGTTGTCGTTGAGCGCGTGGACGCTGATGCGCACAAGCTGGAGCGCCTCGTCAACCGTGCGTTTAACGTCGGCGAAATCGGCGGCGACGCCAGGCTCGTCGGCGTGGACCACGCGTAGGGCTTCAGCCTGCAGTGAGGCGCGCGTGAGCTGGTGCCCGACGTTATCGTGGATCTCGCGCGCGATGCGGGCGCGTTCGGCGAGCGTCGCGAGCTCGACTTCGTAGTCCTGGCGGTCGGCAAGGTCGCGGTTGCGCGCTTCGAGCGCGAGGGCTCGTTCTTGCAGCTCGTCGCGGGTACGGCGCATGCGCTGCTGCTCACGCTCCAGCTGGGCGGTACGTAGCGATAGCAAGGTGGCGGCAACCGAGAGGATGGCGGTCAGCAGGAGCGTTCGGGTGGTGAGCGCGCCGCCGCGAAGGTCCGCGACAAGCGCGCAGACAAACACGGCGCCAATCGCCAGCGCGGGCCAGATGCGTTCACGGCGCACGCGTCGCGCGATGTCATAGAGAGCGAGAGGTGCGAACGGCACAAACGGCGGCACGAAGACGGCCGCGATGATGTAAGCGTAGCTCGCGGCCTCGCTTGTACGGCGCGTGCGTTCCCCCTGTGCGACCTCGGCCAGCGAGGTGGCAATAACGCCAAGGCAAAACGCCGCGACCAGGTGAGCGTCCACGGCAAGGCCCATGGCGGCCGCAATACAGCACGCCAGAACGATCGATTTGTCGAAAAGCCTGTTCATACGGGTATTGTACGCGAAGCCGCGCGTGGTGGAGGGACCGCCTGCGCAACCGTGACATTCCTCCCACGCGGCAAAGCGGGGACGTCGGCAGGCCGCACGGCCAAGCTCCGCACTCGTGACAAAGCTCACTGGTGCGCGCCGTCCGCTCCTGCGATGATGCAATCGTACCGGGCCGCAAGCAACAGAAGGGCCGCCTCATGACAGACATCGTCCACGTCGAAAACCTCGTCAAGCGCTATGACGATCTTATTGCGCTCGACCACTTTAACCTGAGTATCGCCCCCGGCGAGATCTTTGGCCTGCTGGGCCCCAACGGCTCGGGCAAGACCACGTCCATCAACTGCATTCTGCAGCTGCTCGCCTACGACAAAGGCACCATCGAGCTGTTCGGCGAGCCCATGACGCCCGCCCGCTACGACCTCAAACGCCGCATCGGCGTGGTGCCGCAGCAGGTGGCGGTATTCGATGAGCTTACGGTGCGCGAGAACATCGACTATTTCTGCAGCCTCTACGTTAACGACCGCAAGCGCCGCCGCACGCTGGTCGACGAGGCAATCGACTTTGTCGGGCTGGGCGACTTTGCCAAGTTTCGCCCCGGCAAGCTCTCGGGCGGCCTGGCGCGCCGCCTCAACATTGCCTGCGGCATCGCGCACAAACCCGAGCTCATCTTTTTTGACGAGCCCACGGTGGCAGTCGACCCGCAGAGCCGCAACGCCATCCTGGAGGGCATCTGCCGCCTGCGCGACGAAGGCGCCACGGTGGTGTATACCAGCCATTACATGGAGGAGGTCGAGCAGATTTGCAGCCGCATCATGATCATGGACGGCGGGCGCGTGCTGGCGCAGGGCACCAACGACGAGCTCAAGCGCATGATTCAGATGGGCGAGCGCGTGACTGTCGAGGTCGGCGCCGTCGAGACCGCCACGGTCGAGCGGCTGCGCGCCCTCGAGCACGTGCTTTCGGTTGAGCTGTCCGGCGGCGAGCTCGTCTGCACCTGCGAAGCGAGCCCGCACAATTTGGTCGACATCCTCGACACGCTGCGCGCCGCCGACGTGGCGCTCGGCCGCGTGTGGAGCGAGCCGCCAACCCTCAACGACGTGTTCCTCGAGATCACCGGCCGCGAGCTGCGCGACTAGGGGGCGGTCATGTTCAACACCATCATCACCACGGTCAAGACGCTGCTGCGCCGGCCGAGCACGTGGGTCTGGGGCGCTCTCTTTCCCATCGCGCTTTCCACGATGTTCATGTTTATGTTTGCGAATCTAAGCTCCGACGGTACGGTAGACCCGGTGCCGGTTGCCGTCGTGGCGGACGAGGCCTGGGACGCCTCGACCTTTAAGGACGTGGCGACGTCGCTTGCCAAGGAAGGCGACGATCAACTGCTCGAGATCCACGAGCTCGACGACGCAGCCGATGCGAACCGTGCGCTTAAGGCCGGCGAGGTTGCGGGCATCTATACGGTCGACGCCGAAGGCGCGCCCAAACTCACGCTGCTTTCGAGCTACGACAGCTCGCGCGCCTCGTCGGTGCTCACCGATCGCAGCATCCTGGAGACGGTGGTAAGCTCGTATACGCAAAATGCCGAGCTCATGCGCCAGATCGCCCAGGACAACCCGGCGGCGCTCGCCGACCCGGAGGCGGTTGCGCGCGCCCTGTCGCTCGAGGGCGGCACCCGCCGCGTAAGCCTGACACGTACCACGCCCGATGGCACGGTCATCTACTATTACGCACTCTTTGGTCTGGTCGCGATGATGTCTGCCGAGTTTTCCGCCTTGAGCGTCGTCGATCTGCAGCCCAATCTGTCCGGCCTTGGCGCTCGCCGATGCGTGGGCGGCCTTTCCAAGACGGCGTCGCTGGCCGGTATTTTTGTCGGATCGTGGCTGGTTTCCTTTGCCTCGATGGCGATCGCGATTGGCTACGTGCGTCTGGTTGTTGGCGTCGACTTTGGCGGGCGCGAGGGGCTCTGCCTGGTGGGCGGCGCTGCCTCCGCGCTTGCCGCGACGGGCCTGGGGCTCTTTGTGGGCACGCTGCCCGTTAAGGGCGGAAAGGCGTCCAAGTCGGGCATCCTCACAGGCTTTGCCACCACGTGTGCCCTGTTCGCCGGTCTCTACGGCGAGCCGGCGATGGCGCTTGCCGACGACGTCGCTCGCGCCTGTCCGACCGAGTGCTGGCTCAATCCCGTCAAGCTCATCTGCGACATGTTCAACCGCCTGTATTTCTTTGAGGACCTGAGCCCCTTTGCCGTTCGCGCCGGCGCGCTCGTCCTGATGGCGCTGCTGTTCGTTGCCGCCGCCACGCTGATCTTTGGAAGGAGCCGCTATGAGCACCTTTAAGACCGCGCTTCGCATGGCGCTGGCGCACCCGTTCTACCTGCTCATCTATACGGTGTTCATCTCGCTCATGGGCGTATTCATCGCGGCATCGGTGAGCTGGGACTCGTCGCAGCTCACCGAGTACAAGCCCTACGATGCCAACGTGATCGTGGTCGACCGCGACGACAGCGACCTTTCGCGCGCGCTTACCAAGCATCTGGGTTCGCGCTTTGAGCTGGTCACGGGCGTCGGCGACGGCACCTACGACCTTGCGGACGCGCTCTCCAAGAGCAACAGCGCCAAGGGCAGCGCCGACTGCGTGTTCTTTATCCCGGAGGGGTTTGAGGGCGACCTCGTTGCAGCCGCCCGCGCGGGGGAGTCTCTGCCCAGGCTCGATGTGACCTACGGCGCTGGCACCATGGCGGCGGCGCTTTCGTCTGCCGAGGCCTCGCGCTGGATCTCGCTCGCGGGCGCTGCGGCCGCACTTGAGCCCGCTGCTTCTAACGGCGACGTTGCCAAGGCTGCCGAACACGCGGCCACCGAGCGTGCCGAGGTCGAGATCGAGCAGGTCAAGGTCGACTCGACTGCCGCCGCCACGCTCGAGTCGTATTTCAACTTTGGCGCGTACGCGATTATCTCGTCGGTCATCGTATCTGTGGGGTTGGTGTTCTCGGGCATGAACGAGCCCGAGCGCGTGCGTCGTATGGATGCCGGCCCAATCTCCGAGCGCCAGCGTTCGTTTGCTGTGTTTGCGGCCGCCGCCGTGCTCACCGTCTGCATCTGGTTTGTGTCGATCATGCTGGGCGTCGTGGGCTTTGCCGGTGCGGTTGCCGAGGTCGGCGTGGGCCGCGTGTGTCTGGCGCTGGCGGCAACGTTTGCCCTAGCGCTGACGCCACTGGCCGTTGGCTTTGCCCTTTCGAGCCTGGGCGCGCGCGAGGAGTTGCTCAACGGTGTGGGCAACCTGCTTGGCATGCTCATGACGTTTTTGGGCGGCGCCTGGATGCCGTTGTCGCTCATGGGCTCGGCCGTGCAGACCGTGGCGCACTTTGTGCCGACGTATTGGGTGAACGACGCGATTAGCAAGGCGCTCGCCTCGGACCTGACGTCTGCCGTGCTGGGCGACATCGCCTGCGACCTAGGCGTCACCGTGCTCTTCGCCGCAGCCATCGCCGCCGCAGGCCTCGCCCTCGCACGCGCTAAATCTCGCGCCTAGCCACCTAGTCATTTAAGAGCGTCCCCAATGGCTAGTCTGAAATAAATTCCAGGCCTCGCTCCAAAAATAGTTCGCCAAGGTTTACTATTACGTTCATAAAGTAGTACAAGGCTAACAATGGGGGATACCATGGCAACGCAGGAAGCCTACGTCCAGGTTAAGGATCTCAAAAAGCACTACGGCGACGGTGATGCGCGCCTGACGGTACTCGATGGCATCGACGCGTCCATCAACCGCGGCGAGATTTGCGTCATGCTGGGGCCCTCGGGCTCGGGCAAGTCGACCTTTCTCAACCTGATCGGCGGCCTGGAGGATGCCGACGGCGGCTCCATCATGGTGGACGGCTGCGACCTCACGGTGCTCAAACCTACCGACCTGGGCGAGTATCGCCGCCGTGAGCTGGGCTTTGTCTTCCAGTTCTACAACCTGGTGCCCGACCTCACCATCAAGGAAAATATCGAGGTCACGGCGCACCTGTCCAAAAACCCGCTCAACATTGACGAGCTGCTGCGTTCGCTGGGCCTCTACGAGCACCGCAACAAGTTCCCGCGCCAGGTCTCGGGCGGCCAGCAGCAGCGCTGTGCCATCGGCCGCGCGCTCGTCAAAAACCCGGGCCTGCTGCTGTGCGACGAGCCCACCGGTGCGCTCGACTATAAGACGTCCAAGGAAATCTTGCAGCTTATGGAGGACGTCAATCACGAGTACGGCTGCACCATCATCATTGTCACCCACAATGCCGCCATCGCGCGCATGGCCAATCGCGTGCTGCGCCTGCGCGACGGGTGCATCGTCGAGGATGAGCTCAACGAGTCGCCCGTCGCGGCCGCCGAGCTCGATTGGTAGGCGGCGCCATGACACCTCTCGCAAAGCGTCTCCCACGCGAGCTGCGCCGCAATATCGGCAAGTACCTGGGCATCTTTTTGCTTATGTGCGGAAGTATCGCTCTCACCTCGGGTTTTTTGCTCGCAGCGCATTCCATCGGCTGCCTTATCGATGACATGCGCGATGCGTACACGATTGAGGACGGCCGCGTGACCACCTCCTTCGAGGCTACCGACGATCAACTCAAGGCCGCCGAGGATGCAGCCGGCGACGTCGGCGGCGTCACGCTCTACAAGAATTATTCCATCGACGCCATCATCAAAAAGGCGACCGGCGACGACGGCACCAAGCACACCCTGCGCACCTATGCGCACCGCACCAAGGTCGATATCGCGTCCTACTGTGAGGGCAAGGAGCCCAAGACGGACGACGAGGTGGCCATCGACCGCGTCTTTGCCACCAACAACGACCTTGCCGTGGGCGACAAGGTCGAGCTCGAGGGCCGCACCTACATCATCTGCGGCATCATGACCCAGCCCGATAGCCAGGCGCTGTTCCTCAACAATTCGGACTTTACGGTGAACACCATCACGTACGGCGTGGCCGAGGTCACCGATGGCGGCTTTGCCGCGCTCGAAGATGCCGGCGGCGCACCCGCCTACACCTACTCCTTCACCTTTGCCGATCGCGATCTCTCCACCGCAGACCGCACCGATGCCGAGCAGGATATGGTAGAGGCGCTCACCGATGCTGATGCACGCGTGGATGACCTCATCGACGCCGATTCCAACCAGGGCATTGGCTATGCGCGCGACGACGTGGACGGCGACTCCATGATGTGGATGACGCTGCTCGACATCATCATCGTGATCATGGCGTTTGTCTTTGTGGTCCTTACCGACGCCACCATCGAGGAGGAGAGCGCCATCATCGGCACGTTGCTCGCCAGCGGCTATCGTCGACGCGAGATCGTGCTGCACTACCTTGCGCTTCCCGCTATCGTGGGCGTGGTCGCGGCGCTTTTGGGCACTGCGCTCGGCGTTGTGTTCTTTACCGAGCCCATGCGTAGCCTCTATTACGGTTCGTACAGCCTGCCGCCCTTCCAGGTGTACTGGAGCTGGGAGATCTTTGTGAAGTGCGCCGTGGTTCCCGCCGCCGCGCTCATCCTCATCACGCTGGTGGGCCTGCTTCGCAAGATGGGCAAGACGCCGTTGCAGTTCCTTCGTCACGAGGCGAGCGGCAAATCGGGCACCAAGCGCGGCTTGCAGCTGTCGGAGCGCATGGGTTTTGTTTCCCGCTTCCGCCTGCGTATCTTCCTGCGCAACCTGGGCAACTTCGCCACGCTCTTCGTGGGCATTGCGTTTGCCTCGCTGCTGCTGCTCTTTGGCCTGGCGATTCTGCCCACGATGACGCACTACGCGGACAACCTCGAGACAAGCCTGGTCGCCGAGCACCAGTACACGCTCAAGGCGCCGCTGGAGCTCGAGGGCACTGCCGAGGAGCGCGAGCAGTGGTCGGCACTCGAGCGCTTGCAGTCGGTTGACGGCGCACTCCTCACCGCCGCCCAAGATGCCGATGACGATCTCGACGACGCGGCCGATGCGGCGCAGGCGGCAGCCGATGCCGCGACCGCATCTCCGTCTGCCGAGAGCCTGACTGCGGCGCAGGATGCGCTTGCAAACGTCCAGGACAAGAAGGATGTGCTTTATGCGCGCCTCGATGACCTTGCCGATGCCCTCGGCTGCAACCGCGACGAGGCTATCGACCTGATCGATAAGGCCTCTAAGATCGACACTGACAACGACGACATTCACCCGGTTAACACGACCGATAACGGTGCAGACAAGATTGCGCAGACCGAGAAATATGCCGTTTACCAGCTGCAATACGACCGCGGCGATGGTAATGGCGAGGAGACGATTTCCGTCTACGGCATCTCGCCCGATTCGCGCTATTGGAAAGACCTCAACGTTGGCGATGGGCGCGTCGTCTTTGGCGGCGGCCTGCTCGACAAGTTTGGCTGGAGCGAGGGCCAGAAGGTCACGCTCATCGACAAGTACGAGGGGGAGCATTATTCCCTTGAGTACGCGGGCAAGGACTGTGCCTGGGGCTCCAAGTCGGACATGAATATCTATATGAGTATCGACGACTTTAACGAGCTGTTCGGCAACGACGCCGCCTACTTTAACGGCTATGTGAGCGACGAGAAGCTCGACCTCGATGCTCGCTACTTTGCCGGCGACACCACGCCCGACGACATGCGGGCCGTGGGCGACCAGTTCATCGGCATGATGAGCAAAATGATCGGCATGATGGTTGGCCTCGCGGTGTTTATCTTCCTGCTGTTTATGTACCTGCTGACCAAGGCTGTTATCGACCATAGCGCCCGGTCGATTAGCTACATGAAGGTCTTTGGCTATCGAGATAGCGAGATCTCGCATCTGTACATCCGCTCGATCACGCTGTGCGTGGCGGCGTCGCTCGTGCTGAGCCTGCCGGTCATTATTGGCTCGCTCACGGCCATCTTCCGCTCGATGCTGCTCGCCTATAACGGCAATATCGAGATCTACGTGCCCGCTTGGTCCATGGCTGCGTGCGCAGGAATCGGCTTTGTGACCTACCTGGTCGTGGCGCTGCTGCACACGCGCTCCATCAAGCGTGTGAGCCTCTCCGAGGCGCTGAAGGTCCAGGAATAGAGAACCGCCCGCACGCGGGGGCACAAACCGAAGGAAGGGTGCCCCCGCGTTATTTGCCCGCCAGGCCCGACGTGGGCAAACGCGCGCAACGTCAGACTTCCCCGAACAGAAGGAGACCCATGGCAAGATCGGCAGAGGAGCTCAAGCAGCTCTCCATCAAGGAGTTCACCGAGGCGGCAAAGGTCTATGAATCCGGCCATGCCGGCATTTATGAGATGTGCAAGGACGACTATCCGCAAATGCTCGAGGAGCTTGAGCTCGAACCGTTCGAGGACGCGCTCGACGTGGGCTGTGGAACTGGAGCCGTCCTAGAACTGCTCCACGCCCGGTACCCCAACAAGCACTTGACTGGACTTGACCTCACACCCGGGATGATCGACGTCGCCCGGGCAAAGCAGCTCGATAACGTCAGCTTTGTTGTCGGAGACGCGGAGGCACTGCCCTTCGAGCCCCGGAGCTTCGACGCCGTGCTCTGCTCCAACAGCTTCCACCACTACCCGCATCCGGAGAGGTTTTTCGCCGAGGTGGCACGCGTCCTTCGGCCCGGCGGGCGACTGGTCCTTCGCGACTACACCTCGAACGATGTCGCGGTCTGGCTCATGAACAACATCGAGCTACCGCTGGCACGCCTCTTGGGCCATGGCGACGTGCGCATCCTCAAGCTGTCCGAGCTACGCGTGCTCGTCGAGGAATCCGGGCTCACCCCGCTCAAGCTCGAGGCGCAGAAGGGATTCCGCGCGCATCTGGTCGCGCGAAAGGGCTAGCGGTCCACGCCAGGACGCTCCGTCACGCCAGGGCACGCCATCAAACCAGATTGTGGCCACGCCAGAACGCGCCACCAAACCAAGGCGCGCCGCCACAAACGTGACGGCGCGCCCCACTTATCAGATGCCGATGATTCGCCGGTCTACCGGTCGGGTTGGCAAGGACTGTCCCTATATGTCGGCCTTCGGGGACGTTCCTTTCCTGCCGGCACTTGGGAACTGTCTCCAACTGCCGGGCGGTGAAAGAGTGTCCCTTGCGACTAGTCATTTAAGAGCGTCCCCAATGACTAGGTGCCGTACTTGACTTTAACTCTGCTTTAACTGGTACCATCCTCTATGTCTGTAACGCCATATAGACCGAGGGGATATATCTATGACCGCAACTACACCCGCAGCACCCGCCAAGGTGTACTTCACCAACCTGCGCACGCATGCTCGCGAGAGCCAGCTCGACAAGCTCAAGCGCCTCATCCGTCACGCCGGTATCGAGCAGATCGACTTTGAGAACAAGTTCGTCGCCATCAAGATTCACTTTGGCGAGCTGGGCAACCTGAGCTTTTTGCGCCCCAACTACGCCCGCGCCGTCGCGGATGTCGTGAAGGAGCTGGGCGGCAAGCCCTTCCTCACCGACTGCAATACGCTCTATGTGGGTAGCCGCAAAAACGCGCTCGAGCACATCGACACCGCCTACCAGAACGGCTTTACCCCGTATGCCACGGGTTGCCAGATCATCATCGCC
>URTD01000014.1 GCA_900550735.1 uncultured Collinsella sp. | reverse complement strand
AAGTCGACATTTTTCGACATCTTTGGATGCTGGTGTACATGTTTTTGCTACATAGTCGTTGGGGACGTCCTTAAATGACCAGTCGTTAAAGAACGCCCCCGATGACTAGTTAGCCGTGGAAGCGAGCTGTGGGTGCAAGCGGCTGTTCACGAAAGACGCGCTCGACGGCAGCGCGGTATTCGTCGACCTTTTTGGTCTTGCGTACGATCTTGTGGACGGTAGCGGGATCAGCGAAAGCGCACTTGGCGTAGAACCACCACTCCTTCATGCGGAAGACCGCATTGCCGCCAATCTCTTCTGCATATGCCGCAAACAGCGTGTCGTGGAAGCGCTGCAGCTCAGCAGCCGTTGCAGCAGGGCCGCCCTTGACCATGCGAGCCAGAGCGGGGTTCGCGAGCAGGCCACGCCCCAACATCACATGGCGCGTGCCGGGATAGGCCTCCACCAGCGCGTCCATATCCTCAAGATCAAAAATGTCACCGTTATAGGCCACGGGGAACGGCGCACGCTCCAGCGTCTCGCCATAAAACTCTTTGCGCGGCGAGCCCGTATAGCGGTCCTTCTGTACGCGCGGATGCACGATCAGCTCTGCCAACGGCATGCGGCAATACAGATCGAGCACGCGCTCGTATTCGTCGTCATTCTCCAGCCCCAGCCTGGTCTTTACCGACACCGGCAACGGCGACCGCTCGCACACATCGCTTAAGAACGCCTCGAGCTCGTCGAGATTGCGCAAGAAACCCGAGCCCTTGCCCTTGGCGACAACCGTTCCCGAAGGGCAACCCAGGTTGAGATTGACCTCGCGGTAGCCCATGTCGGCGAGCACCTGTGCCGCCCACACAAACTCGTCCGCGTTCTTGGACATCAGCTGAGGCACCACGTTGAGCCCCTGGTTATTGGCAGGATCGATCTCCTTAAACGCCTTGCCGCCAAAGCGGTTTCCCACCCGCGGCGGCGGCAAAAACGGCGTGTAATAGCAATCGAGCGCACCGAAGCACTCCGCATGCACGCGACGGAACACATGCCCGGTAATCCCCTCCATAGGGGCCAGCGAAAGGATCATCTACTCTTCTCTCATATCAACACAACAAAGGGGCCGTCCCTTTGTCACATGCATTATGCCTTGCGCTCCAGGCGATTCACAAGGAAGAGGTAGCTACTGAACGATGACCACCCTCCAGCCGCACCCCATACAACGAGGTTTAATACTTTTCCCGAGAAGTGAACGAGTGAAAACGGGCCCCCGAAGCATCGGCACTTTCGAGATGCAATTTCCTGCGGTTTTGCCAGCCAAATCCTGCGGGTTTGACGTCTAAAAATGTCGATGCTTCGGAGGTCCAAGTATGGCCGTTCACTTCTCGGAAAAGTATTAGACCTCGATTTACATGCCACTCAATGTGACAAAGTGGCTGCTCCTTTGTCACATTCGATGAAAAAGGGCACCGATGTTAGTCGATGCCCCAAAGCGGCTGCAGGTTAAGCCCTACAGCGTATGTCTAAGACGAATCGAACTATTCGTCCCAGGAGAGGTTCTTACCAGTCTTTTTTGCCAGCAGCAAGAACAGGCCGATAATAACGTTGCATGCGATGCAGAAGATGAAGACGCCCTGGAAGGAGCCGACAAGCTCATAGACCTTCATCATAACGGGCATGCCAAAGGCGCCGACGATATAGCCCACGGAGCAGATCAGCGCGAAGATTCGACCGAAATCGCGGGAGCCAAAGACATCCATAACCAAAACGGTCAGGGCAGTGCCAGCGATGACGTACATTACGTCGTTCACGCCTGCTGCGAGGATGCTGAGCGTCGAGTTGCCGCTGCTCATCATGAGCATGACAAAGGAGAGGATGGAGACAGCGAGCCAGCCCAGAATGGCCTTCGTGCTGCCGAACCTATCGCAAGTGGTGCCGACGATCGGATTGAGGAACAGATCGAAGAGCGATGCAGCGGATACCATGAAGCCGCCCACCATGGGGCTAAAACCAACCTCGGAAGCATACGTCGGGAAGAGCTGGTTCATGCAGCAAGTGAGCTGAACGAGACAGAGGAAGCCGATGCAGAAGAAGAAGGCAGGCGACTTAATGGCGCGCGCATAGCTAACGCCACGCGTGCTATCCTCGGTCGTCTCCTCGGTCTCGGTGACCGTCTCGCCCTCGACGTAGCCATAGGGCAGCATGCCCTTGTCCTGAGGCTTATAGCGAATAATCAGGACGGAAGCGGGGAGAATGAGCACGGCGGAGACGCCAGCGAGCACCAGATAGCCAGTCCTCCAGCCAGCGGCCTCGATGACAGAGGTGATGACGGGGCTCATGATGAGCATGTAAATCGAGTTCACTGCCCAAGCGAGACCGATTGCCAGGCCACCAGATTTTTTGAACCACTGGTCAATAACGTCGGACATGGCGACGCCGGTGGTGAAGGCGAAGCAAACGCCAATCAGGGCGCCAGCGGCGATGAACATCCAGACTTCGGTGTAGAAGGCCATGCCTGCGCCGGCAGCAAGCAAAATAAGCTCGACAACGGGGAGCCAAACCTTGCCAACGACCTTGGGAATGAGTTTTCCGACAAACGGAAGAGCTGCCGCAAGACCAATGAGCGTTGCGGTGAAGTAATACGAGAAGATGGAATAGTCAAACCCGAACTCCTCGCACACGGGTGCGACGAAGGAGCCCGCGATGACGCTATAGGATCCGGTCGTGCCGGCAGACATAAGGCCGAGCGCGATTACGAGAACCCATGCGTAAACCTTGCTGCTCTTTAACTTTGCATTTTCCATTGATACAACTCCTAGAGACCCAGAAGGGCACACATAACGGCCTTGATGGTGTGCTGACGGTTCTCTGCCTCACGGAAGATGACCGAAGCGTTGGCCTCAAAGCACTCGTCGGCAATCTCAAAGCCCTCGGTGATGATTTCGCGATGGAGGTCGTTCTTGCACTGGTCGAGGAGCATTTTGCCGACACGGTGATCTGCGTTATGGACAGAGGGAAGCTCATGCATGCAGAAGATGTCGGGATTGTTGGTGCGCTTGCACAGCTCGCTGGTGACGCGATAGGGGTACAAAGACTCGGCATCGCCCAGCCAGGAGTTGTAGTCGTCGGGATCCAGAACCTCTTCGCCGCACTCGGGGTTGATGTAGCGCCACTCCTCGGTAACGATAACGTCAACGCCATCCAGGGCATCGAGGTCAGAGGTGATGGTAAAGGTCCTATTGGGAGCGTACTTGGCGTAGCAGGCCTCCACCTCTTCGATCATTTCCTTGCACATCTGATGACGGAGGTCGTCGGGGCCGATGGCGAGGAAGTCCATGTCGAGCATAGCGCACAGACGGCCATACCACACCGGGGCGCCGGCGCAGTTGCCAACGAAAGCCATCTTCTTGCCGCGGCTCGTACGCAAACCGCCCCATTGCTCTTCCATCGTAAGAGCGTCAGCGAGCATCTGAGTCGGGTGATCGCCGAGAGTAAGGGCATTGATGACCGGGATGTCAACCAGGTCGGCGACGTCATAGAGGAACTGCTCGTCCTTCTGTGCGCGATAGACGATGAGATCATACATGCCGTTAAAGACGCGCATGGCGTCCTTGACGGTCTCGCAGTCACCCATGTGGGAGTTGGTCAGATAAGTGAAGCCCATGCCCAAATCGTTGCAGGAGGTCTCGAATGCGCAACGAGTACGGGTCGAGCCCCACTCAAAGTTGGCGAGGACGTTTTTGCCGGGGAAGTAGCGCTGGTCGACACCAGACTTCTTCTGAGCCTTAAGGTTCCAGGCAAGATCGATGAGATAGCGGAAATCCTCGGAGGAGAGATCATGGATGTTGATGTAGTCGCGACCGCGGAGGCTGTTGTTCATGCCTATTTCCTTTCGAATTATTATCAAAATTATTGTTGAATGTGTCCCCGAGGAAAACACGGATATCCCTCGGGGAGCGGTACATGTGGCGCCTAAGCCAAAGAGCGCAGGCTCTAAGGCTCACTAACGACTGGCCGCCACGTCCTTAGTCCAGCAGTGCACGCCGCCGCCGGACAGGTTAAGCGCGAGGGAATCAATCATGATGACCTTGCGATCGGGGAAGCAGCTCTCAAGAACTGCCTTGGCCTGCTCATCCTTCTCTTTCACGACCTCGCTCATGCCCTCGTGGTAATAACGCTGGCCAAGAACGACGCCGTTGCAAATCAGGAAGTTGCAGTAGCTCGCTGCGGCGTAGAAGTGGACGGGGCCCTCGGGCCAGGGGGTGCCATCCATAAACTTGCCGCCCATTTCGTCGATGAAGCCCTTATAGAGCTCGTAATCTTCATCGCCAGGGGCGATAACGACTTCAATAGGCTCGGCGGTGGGCATACGAACGATCTCGAAGGGCTTGCCCTCCCAGTCCGTTTCGTTGCTCAGGATCTCGTAGGCTGCCTCAATGCGGCGACGAGACTCTGCTCCAGCCTTGCTCGAGGCTGCCTCTTCATCGGACACCTCGGCAAGAAGAATCTTGTTCGGAGTGATAAAGCGACACATCTCATCAATGTGAGCTGCAAAGCTCATGCCAAAGACGGGAGTTCCGTCTTCCTTCTCGTCGAGGATGCCCAGTCGATAGTCGTCGTCCTCGAGCATAGGCTGCGGAAGCCAGATAACCTTGTTGAGGTTGTAGATGCGCTTATACTCGGCCTCTACTTCCTCTTTCGTGAACTCGGGATTACGCTTGCGGCATTCCGTGTCCTCGATGGCGATCAGAGTGCCGTGACCGTCAAACTCGCGGTCGCCGCCCTCCGAAACCATTTCGGAATTGACGATATCGAAGCAACCGAGCGCAACCGCCATGTGAACGGCTGCCTTACGTGCGGACTGGCACTCCGGGGAGTTCTTGTCCCACACGCCGTAATAGGTCCAAGCGGGGTTGACCATATAAGAATGGCCCTTGTCGTCGACCATGATGCTGGGACCGTTGTCGCGGACATAGAAGTTGGAGTCTTCGAACTGCGTGATCTCGATGCGATCGAGATCAACCCCCTCCTCCTTCAGGCGCGAGCAAGCCTCCTCATAGGAGCCGGGGGTGCCGCAATTGAGGTTGACCGTAACGTCGCCATACTCGAGCAGAGCCTTGATCACGTCAACGCAGGGCTGGCGGTTATCGTAGCCCTCTGCACGGATGTAATCGGGGAGCCATGTCACATAGACGTTGGAGCGCTTCTCGAACTCGCCCGGCATACGATAGTTCTCGTACATGGTTGGTCCTTCCGTCGGGTTTCCCGCGATGCTGTCCGGCCGCGACAATAGCGGGGTTTCACCTGCTATAGTACTACTATACCTACCGTTCGGTAGATAATTTTGAATAATTGCCGCTCGCCTACTGATACATACCGTTCGCCGTATATAGTGGTCATGTTTGGACACGAATTGATGTTCCGTTGCCATCCTTAATAATGTTGGTAGTGCGGAAGTGATTTGCAATGGAGAAATGCAGCGTGAGCACAAGAAAAAAAATATTGGACGCAATGTACGATCTTGTGGCAGAAGTCGGTTATGACAAAGCGTCTATCGGAAAGATTTGCGACTTTGTCGGTATATCCAAGCCGTCGGTGTACTACTACTTTCCCTCAAAAGAGGAGATTTTCACTACGCTCTTGGACAGCATGTTTCCGACCATTGACTATCAGCGCGACTACTCGCTAATAGTCGATAGGGACGGGTTCAAGGCCGCGCTTATCGAGCTCGGCAATTCAGTTATAGGTGGCTATCGAAGCGATGAAAAGCGCCGGCGCGTGCTGGCCGAGGTTAGCGTTCAAGCAAATCGAATTCCTGCAGTTCAGGAACGTCAAGCGACGGCGACCAAACGAACCATGGATGCGCTTAAAGACATCCTTCTTCATGGTGTAGAGATTGGCGCGTTTTCCGATAGCGCCGACGTAATGCTCTACGTACAAATTCTTTATACCGTTCTGGAGGGAGCAAGCAATACGGTCGCTCAAGGTGAGGATATTGATGAGAAAGCGGTTTGGGCGGGAATAGTCGAGCTTATGTTCAAATAGACCAGCCAAGCTGAAGCGCATGTTGGCGCCCATGGTGCCTGCGGGCAACCTTTAAAACGAAAACAGGGGTCGACTCCAATCTGGCTTGGAGTCGACCCCTGTTGCGTGGCAATCTATGCCGGTGCAATCGGCGCTTATTACTTTTCAGCAGCCTTATTGAGAAAGCCGGAAACGATAGCAAACGCAGCAATCATAAGGTTGCAGGCAATGCAGAAGATAAATACTCCCTGGAATGACCCTGCCATGCCGTAAACCTTCATCATGACCGGCATTCCAAAAGCACCGACGACATAGCCCGCTGAGCAAACGATCGAATAGATCCTTCCAAAATCGCGTGATCCAAAGAGCGAGAGGAGAAGCATCGGCATTGCGGTTCCAACGATGGCGAACATGACATCGTTTACACCAGCTGCAATGATGGAAACGGTCTCATTGCTTCCGCCAATGATAAGAAGCAGGAATGAAAGAATGCTGACACCTGTCCATGCGACCGTTGCTTTAATAGCGCCAAGCTTGTCGCATGTTTTGCCCACGAAGGGATTTAGGAAGATATCGGAGAGTGAAGCTGCCGAGACCATTAAGCTTCCTACGATAGGATTGAAACCGACCTCGCTTGCATAGGTTGGAAACAGCTGGTTCATGCAGCAGGTGAGCTGCGCCACGCAAAGCAAGAGGACACAGAGAATAAAAGACGGCGTTTTCGCGGCATCGCGGAGTGCCATGCCCGAAAGGACATCTTCCTGCTCATCGGCGCTGCAGCTCTCATGGGTTTCGGAGGCGGTCTCTCCGTACGGAAGCATATTGCGATCAGAGGGGTTAAGGCGAATGATAAATGCGCTTGCAGGCAAAATCATAGCTGCAGAAACGGCCGCAAGCACGATGTATCCCGTACGCCAGCCTTGCTGCTCGATGACCAGCGTAATGACAGGACTCAATAACAGCGTGCAGAGAGAATTAACGCCCCAAGCGAGGCCGATGGCGAGACCGGACGATTTGCTGAACCATTGGTCAATGACATCGGACATGCAGACGCCCGTTGTAAACGAAAAGCAGATGCCGATCACTGCGGCGGAGACGGTGAACATCCAGACCTCGGTGTAGAACGCCATTGCGGCGCCGGCGGCAATAAGGACGAGTTCAATGCAAATATGCCATGGTTTGCCGATTACTTTTGGAATGAAGCGACTCAAAAGCGGAAGCCCAAGCGCAAGGCCAAGAAGAATCGCGGTGAAATAGAAAGAAAAAGAAGTGTAGTCAAAGCCCAGATCTTCACATACTGGAGCAACGAATGAGCCGGCAATAATGCTATATGTGCCAGTTGTTCCGGCGGACATTAAGCCGAGCGCAATAACGACGACCCAAGCAAATGCGCCGCTTTCACGGAGACAATCTTTTTTGGCTGGTGTGGTGAGAGTCATGGTTGCTCCATTTCTATCGGCAATACATCCTATATGCCTACCGATAGGTATATAAACCAGAGGACTCTTCGTCAAGCATTAAGCGGGGAGAGGGAGTTCTTAACCTGCCGAACGGTAATTAGACCCCGTTTTCGCAAGGGTCTCAATGTGACAAAGGGACTGTCCCTTTGTCGCATTATTCGGAGCGCAGGGCTTCGACGGGGTCCTTCTTGGATGCGCTGCGAGCAGGCAGCAGGCCGGCAACGACCGTCAACAGCACCGAAATCGCGATGAGTACCAGCGCATCCTGCACGGGCAGGCTCATCAGGTTGGGAACCTGTTTGACCGCAAGTGCCCAGGCATTGACCGGGAAACTCACGAGCACCACGACGACAATGGCAAAGACGCCGGCAATGAGGCCCTCGATAAAGGTCTCGGCGTTGAACACGTTTGCCACGTTACGCTTCGACGCGCCGATCGCACGCAGGATGCCAATCTCCTTTTTGCGCTCCAGCACGCTGATGTATGTGATGATGCCGATCATGATGGAGCTCACGACCAGGCTGATACTCACGAATGCGATGAGCACCAAGCTGATGGTGTTCACGATGTCGGTCACCGAACCCATGATGATACCCATGTAGTCTGTGTACGAAATTGCCCGATCATCGTGGCCAGCGGCTTTGACCTGCTTGTTGTACGCATCGATGTGATCGAGTACGCGCTCCTTGGCCTCAAAGTCGCGCGGGAAAATCTTAACCGAGATGGGATCGGCCTCGTCCGCATAGCCCAGTGTGGCCAGATTGTTATCATAGGTGAGCTTCGACGCCTTGGCATAGCTCATCATGAGCGAACTCAGGTCCTCGGCGTCCATGTTGAAATGGATGGCGCGGGCAAAGGCGCTCGCATCCACACGCATAGCGCTCGCTAGGTTGGCAAAACTCGAAGACATCTGCGTCGCCATCTGGTCCATAAGCCCTGCCGCGCCCGCCTTGAGCTGGGATGATACCGTCGACGCTATCTGCTCGCTGATTGTCTTCATCACCTGATCCATAGCCTGCTGCAGATACGGAGCCAGCTGCTTTTGCACATAGTCGCTCATCGCCTGCTGCAGACGCTCGGCCAGGGCATCGCCGCCGAGCGCTTTGAGCTGGGCCAGGATTTGCTGGGCTGTGTCATCATTCTCAAGATACGTCGAGAATGCGGCGGTGAGCTTTGACGCGTCCTTAAGATCTTCGGGCGACAGTGCCTTAAACTGATCAGACTGCAAAAAGCCCTCGAACAGTTGGTTGGCAAGCGTTCCCACCTGCCGCATTTGCTCGGGCGTGAGTTCCAGACCGTCAAAGATGCCCGAGAAATCTGGGGCCGGTGCTTTGGCCATGATGTCGCTGAAGTCGACGTCCTTTCCAACGTCCGAAAGGTCAATGTCCAGCCCGGACAAGTCAATACCAGAAAGGTCGATACCGCCGGCCGCACCCGAAAGCGCAGATGTATCGAACGAAAACGCACTCTTGAGCGCCGCTTCGTCCACACTGAACATGCTGCCCAGATCAACGCCTTGCTTGGCCTCGCCTTGCAGTTCGTCGAAGGTTTTGCCCGTAAAGACATCCGTCTCGGGGTGGGCAAGCTGCTCCTGCACAATCTGCGAATTTGCGGCGCGCTCCATAAGCTGGCGAGTCAGCGCATGCGTGTAGGCAATGCCCGGGGACAACGCGCTCGCGTTGGCGGTCTCGTTGGGTCGCACCACGCCCACAATGTGCACGTCGATACCGTCGGCAACCTTGGCGGCCATAAAGTCGGTGTCGCCAGACATATCGGTCCATATGCCGGTCTCTTCGTTTTTGCGATACGCATCGGCCGGCGACAGCACCTTAAACGTCGTGGACAGCGCATCGTCGTAGGTAAATTCGGTGCCGGTCTCGGGCGTTTCGACCCCACCGTCAGCCGTCATAGCGCTGTTTACCAGATCGTTGAGCTCATTGATATCCAGCGCGCCGATGCCGTAGAGCGTGTAGTCGCCCACCGTGCCACGGCTCGAAAGCACCATCACGGCTTCGTTAGCAGACGTAGGCCAATGCCCCGCCACGACATCGTACTGGCTGTCGAGCAGGCTCTGGTCGTCGATCATCTCGTTAAAGACCGAGGTTCCCATGGATTCCATGCTCACCGTTGCCGCCGAGCTCGCGCCTCCGCTCATGGCCTCGGTCATGGCGTTGGGCACCAGCCGGACAGGCTTCTCATCGCCCTTGCCGGCACGATAGACAACCGGCGATACACCGTAGCCGTACTGAATGGCGTTGACCTCTTTGTCGATACCGTCGCCGCCGTCGTCAAGCCATGCCTTAAAGCTCGTCATGTCGTTGGACTTAACGCTCGCAAACATATCCTTTACGGCCGTGACCACGGGAATCTTATCGGTTTCGGCACTGTCGTCGGACGAATCCACGTTTTCAGGCGAGTCATCATCCGCAGCCCCCTGCCCACCCATCATGGACGACAGGTCGTAGTCCTGCTTGGAGATCGTAAGCGGGTAACTCGAGAGCGTATCCTCCTCGACCTTTTTGATGTAGCCGTTTACGCCATTGGACAGCGCCAGAATCGCCGCGATACCGATAATGCCAATCGAACCTGCAAAGGCCGTCATGGCCGTGCGGCCCTTCTTGGTCATGAGGTTTCGGGCAGAAAGCCCCAGCGCCGTCACAAAGCTCATCGAGGTTTTGCGCGTAGGCTTGGCCTCGCGGCGCGTGGCGTCAGCGACATCGAAAGGATCGGAATCGTCGGTAATCTTGCCATCCGCCAGGTTAACGATGCGCGTGGCGTATTGGTATGCCAACTCGGGATTGTGCGTGACCATGATGACCAGGCGGTCGCGTGCAACATCCCTGAGCAAGTCCATGACCTGCACGGACGTTGTAGAATCCAAGGCGCCGGTCGGCTCGTCTGCCAGCACGATCTCGGGGTCGTTGATCAGGGCACGGGCAATCGCCACGCGCTGCATCTGTCCACCCGAAAGCTGGCTCGGGCGCTTGTTAACATGCTCGCCCAGGCCGACTTTCTCCAACGCCTCGCGCGCACGCTGGCGGCGTTCGGCATGTCCCACGCCCGTGAGCGTGAGCGCCAGCTCCACGTTTTCCAAAATGGTCTGATGCGGAATGAGGTTATAGCTCTGGAATACAAAGCCGATGCGGTTGTTGCGATAGGCGTCCCAATCGCGGTCGCGGAAGTTCTTGGTCGAGATGCCGTCGATGAGCAGGTCGCCCGAGTCAAAGTGATCCAGTCCGCCGATAACGTTGAGCATCGTAGTTTTGCCCGAGCCTGAGGGACCCAGAATGGCCACGAACTCGTTATCGCGAAAAGATAGGCTTACGCTGTCGAGCGCTACCTGCGTAAACGACTGCGTAACGTACCTTTTGCAAATACCTTTGAGCTCCAACATGGACGGCAACCTCTCCCACGCGGGCACGCTCGCCCGCTCTCCCCCGCCGTTCGTATTCGACGCGTTTGTCCTACTCTATCCCCATTTTTTGCCGGAACCAGTGAGGAATGTAACGAACCGCGCCAAAAAACGAACGGGACGGCGCCCAAAAGAAGAGGTCCCGAGCGGGACCTCTATATGGTGGAGCTTATCTTGAAAAGCAGCGGACTACTTCGCACAGCGGCGCACGATCCTCGCTACGCTTTACGCGTTTTCTACTGCTCGCTATTCGCAATCGCCTGGTCAATAAGCTTGTCGAGTGCTGCGCGCTGCTCGGCGGAGCTGATGGCTCCCACGATGGGATCCCCTACGATGTTGCCATTCTGATCGATGACATACGTTGTCGGGAACGAGAACAAATTTGACGTAAACTTACCGGCCTCGCTATCCGACTTGAACCAGATGTTCTTATATGTCACACCCTTCTTGCTCAGCACGTCCTTGGCATCTGCAATCTCACCCTTGTTGCCATCGAGCGTAAAGGAATTGACGCCCACGACCTGGCCGCCCTTCTCGGCAAGCTCCTTATTCAGTTTCTCAAGGTCGCCCAGCTCGCCCACGCACGGCTTGCAAGTGGTGAACCAGAAGTTCATGACGGTGACCTTGTTCTTAGAGAACAGCTCGTCGCTGTTCACGTCGTTGCCATCCAGGTCTTTGCCCGTAAAGCTGGGGAATTTCGTCGCCTCGCTCGAAGCATTGGCACCGGCCGTCATGCCAGCGGTCGAAGCGTCGACGCTCTCGCCTGCGCTCGGCGTGCTTCCACAGCCGGGGAACTCCTTCTCCAGGCTCTCGAGCTTGTCCTCGATCTCCTTGATCTGCTGTGCACCGGCCTTGAGTGTCTTAAGCTCATCCGCCGTGAACTCATCCTTAGCGCCGTCGATGGTCTTGAGCAGAAAATCGCCGTAATTGCTGCCATCCTCAATCATTGCCGAGTCTTTATTTGCCGCATTGAATACCTTTTCCCACAGCGCGTTATCACTCGAAAAGATCTCGTTCTCCTTCTGCATGAGCTTCGCATACAGCTCGGCGGCCTCGTCGGCATTGGCCGGCTTCTGCGCAGTGAGTTCTGCGATCTTAGGATCGGAGCTCGCAGATTCGCTCGCATTGCCACCGGGCGCCGAACATGCCACAAGGCACAAGGCCAATACCGGCACCATAAATAGGGCCGCAATCTTAGAAAGCTTCATAGTCATTCCTCCGTTTTGTCGAAGCTTGTTTACTTTTTATCGGCGGTCAAAGGAAGCTTTTCCGCCGACACATCCAGGCCATAGCGATAGCTGATGGCATCGACAGGACAGGCCCCGATGCACTTTCCGCACCGGATACATTCGGCATGATTGGGCGCGCGGACCACATCAACGTCCATCTGACAAACCTTTGAGCACTTGCCGCACGAGACACATTTGCATGCGTCAACCCGAATCCCCAGTAGGGACACCCTATTCATGAGCGCATAGAATGCGCCGAGTGGGCAAATCCATTTGCAGAAGGGGCGATAGAACAAAACGCTCAGCACTACCACGGCAATGAGAACGGCAAGTTTCCAAGTAAAGAGATGTCCCAACGCAGATCGAATGCCGGCATTTGCAATGGCCAGCGGAATGGCGCCCTCGAGCACACCCTGTGGACAGATGTACTTGCAAAAGAACGGGTCGCCCATCCCCAGATCGTTGACCACCAAGACGGGCAGCAGCACCACGGCAAACAGCAGCACGACGTACTTGATGTACGTGAGCGGCTTAAGCTTTTTCGTGGAAAGCTTTTTCCGGGAATCTTATGAAGCAGCTCCTGCAGCCAGCCAAACGGGCACAGAAAGCCGCATACAAAGCGTCCCAGCAGCACGCCGAGCAAAATGAGCGTACCGGTAACATAGTAAGAAAAGTTGAACTTGGATGAACCTACCACCGACTGGAACGACCCGATGGGGCACGCACCCGATGCCGCGGGGCACGAATAGCAGTTAAGTCCAGGTACGCAGACTGTTTTTCCCGCGCCCTGATAGATACTTCCTTTGGCAAAGTTTGGCAGGTGAATATTGGTGACCAGCGTCGCCGCCGCCTGAATGAATCCGCGAAATCGGGCCAAAACATGCGACGCAGTGTTTTCTCTTTTATCCAATTCCGATACACTCCAAGCACAGCCTAATCGCTTTGGCCAGCACGGCATCCGCCTCGCCACGCATAACGCCAAAGCACACCATGGCAATTCCGACGATCAACAAAGCGACCTGTACCACGGGTTTTACCACTTTGAACAACACGACCACTCCTTTCGTTACGCGACCATTGGACCATATCGACTATAAAATCCGTGTTAAGCGCGATTTGAAATGTGCAAGGAGACTGTTATGCGTATTTTGATCGTCGAGGACGAGCGGGCGCTGTGTGACGCAATCGCGCGCAGCTTGCGAAACTTGGCGTACAGCGTCGACTGCTGTCACGACGGACAGGAGGCGCTCGACCTACTGGACGTTGAGGCCTTCGACCTCGTGGTACTCGACCTCAACCTTCCCCGCATCGACGGCATGACCGTGCTCAGGAAACTTAGGAAAACTGACTGCGAGACTAAGGTACTGATTCTGTCCGCACGTGGCGAAGTATCCGATAAAGTCGCCGGACTCGATGCCGGCGCCAACGATTACCTCACCAAGCCGTTCCATCTGGACGAGCTTGCGGCAAGGATCCGCAGCCTTACCCTCAGACGCTTTACACAAAGCGACATAGTTTTAACCTGCGGAAAGCTCCGCTTTGACACCAAGGCGCGCATCGCCTCCGTGAACAGCGAGGCTTTATCTCTTACGCGCAAGGAAACGGGAATCTTGGAATACCTGATGCTTAATCAAGGGCGTCCGGTAAGTCAAGAGGAGCTTATCGAGCACGTTTGGGATAGCAGCGTGAACAGCTTTAGCAATGCAACCCGCGTTCATATCTCGTCGCTCCGAAAAAAGTTGCGCAGCGCTTTGGGATACGACCCGATTCGCAATCGGATTGGAGAGGGCTACGTTATGGAGGATGGAGAATGAAAGGGCTTTCGCTGCAATGGCGCATAACGATCATGACGGCACTGCTCACGTGTGCGGCATGCGTGCTGACGAACTGCCTGGTCGGCTATACGGGCATGCGCTACATGGATGCCATCGGCAGTGACATCTCGGCCTTTACCGCAACCGGCGAAGATTCGCCCCAGGCGTTCGACCCAACGAAAGCGATCCCCGATGACAAGGTTACGATCGTCGTAAACGACGCACAGGAGTCTTTTGGCACGACAGCCTGGTACATCACGGCTGGAGTCACACTCCTTGGCGGCGTGCTGGCATACTTTGTGAGCGGCCGTGCACTCAAACCGCTACGGGCTTTTGCAGCCCAGGTTGAGCGTGTGCAGCCTGATAATCTAAGCGAAATCAGACTCAGTGAAGATGTGCCCACCGAGCTACAACGATGCAGCGCCTCTTTCAACGACATGATCGCCCGTCTTGGCGAAGGGTTCTCTGCACAGCGTCAGTTTACCGGCAACGCCGCACACGAGCTGCGCACCCCGCTCGCCCTTATGCAAGCACAGATTGAACTATTCATCTCCGAGCACTCCGGTTTGCAAGCCGAAACAGCCGAGCTGCTCGGCCTGCTACAAGAACAAACTGAGCGCATGTCTCGAATGACCAAGGTATTGCTCGAGATGAGTGAGCTCCGCAGTGTCCCTTGCGGGGACGCTGTTGAACTCGGCCCCCTGTCCGAAGAGGTCCTCACCGACCTTGCGCCACTTGCCGAGAATAAGGGCGTAGCCCTCAATTGTGCTGGAGACGCTTTAGTAATCGGGAGCGACACGCTCCTCTATCGGCTGGTGTTTAACCTGGTCGAAAATGCCATCCATTACAGCCGCCCCGGCTCGACTGTCAACGTCTCCATCTGCGACAACGACAGCCACGTGTTCCTGCGAGTCAAAGATGAGGGCCCGGGAATACCCAAGCAGTACCGAGAGAGCATCTTCCAGCCGTTCTTTCGTCTAGACAAATCCCGCAGCAGGGCATACGGCGGCGCAGGACTCGGACTAGCGCTCGTTTGGGAGATTGCAGCGCTTCACGGTGGCACGGTAGAGGTCGAAGCAAGTTCCGAAAACGGGACCACCATGCTCGTAAGCCTTCCAAAACGATCCGCAGCGTTAACCGAACAGTAAAACGAAAGGGGTCCCGAGCAACAGGAGTACAATTGCTGCTATTGTTGCCAGCTGTTGGGAGATGGAAGATGGACTGCGATGGCTACCCATGCGTTCCCATGCCGTTGATGTGCACCGCCTTTGTGCCGGGGCAGATTGACGCTGCGGTTGCAGGCATTTCCGACCCCGATTCGCGCGCCATTGCCACGGCAGAAGCGCTGTACTTTCGCGGACAGGCCGCCCTCGCTGCCAAGACGGCGCGCCCCTATCTTGACGCCACCGATCCCGCACTACGCTATTCCGCATGCTTTATCTGCGGATATGCCAGCCTGTCGCTCAACCGTATCGCCGATGCCCGCCGTTGCCTTGCGGGCATCCTCGATACACCGGCCGACGAGGAATCGCCCGCCGTCCACGCCACGCGTATCCTGTTCGCCTCCGCCGCGAGCGTCCTGCTGCACTTGCCTTCCCCGTATTCTGCCGAAGAGTTTTATCCACTTGCGGCGCATCTGCCCGAAGGCCTGCGCCTGTTCGCCAGTTACGTGATGGCGCATGCCCTGTACCTGCGCGGCGAATATGGCCGCAGTCTGGGCATGGCGGAAAACGCCCTGATCATGAAACAAGAGAGCTATCCGATCTCGGAACTGTTCCTGCACCTGGCAGCCTCCATGGCATGCATGAGCCTCAAGGACATCGACGCCGCAAAAACGCACTTCGGAGTTGCTTGGAACATTGCGCGTCCTGACGGCCTTATCGAGCTCATTGGCGAGCACCACGGCCTTTTGCAGGGGCTTATCGAGGCATGCTTAAAATCGCAATACCCTGACGACTTCGCGCGCATCATCGAGATCACGTACCGCTTCAGCTACGGCTGGCGGCGCATCCACAACCCCGATTCGGGCGAGGACGTTGCCGACGATCTAACGACCACGGAATTCACCATGGCCATGCTCGCCTGTCGTGGGTGGACCAACGCCGAAATCGCACGCCATATGGGAGTATCGCCGGGCACCGTCAAAAACCGCCTATCCGGCGTATACGCAAAGCTTGGCATCGGCACACGCGCCGAGCTGGTCGCGCATATGTTACGTTAGCGACCGGACTACCAAGCGCATCGAACGCGTTCCGGAACCCGGCGCTTCGCTCGATCAATTTGGACATTTTGACCCTTGAACGGCACTACCGCCACGGGGCGCCTTCTCGCAAAATTGGATTATTTCCACCGATACTTGCGGGATGGGAGCCCAAGATGCTTGATCGCCGTTCGTTACTTGTCGCCGGAGCGTCCTCGTTAGCGAGCATTATGATGCCGCGCGTGCCGGGAAGCGCAAACGCCTTCATATTGCCGTTCGCACCCACCGAAGCCCATGCCGACGAAAAAGACCCCTTCAGGGTGCTCGTTCTCTCGCGCACCATGTTCGGTGTGGTCGTGGTCGACGTCGCCAACAAGAATACGCCCATCACGGGTGCCCAGGTCACACTCACATCGCGCTATGCCGCAGGCAAGCAGCTCACCGCCGCTACCGATGACGAAGGCACGGCCATCTTTGAGGTCGCGCCGCTTTCGGAAGGCTACGTGGACGAGGCGACGTTTCTCGACGCGTATGACTTTAACGGCGGCATCTCCATTAGCATGGCGGGCTACCGCGATGTCGAGATTCCCCTCGCGCGTGTCCAAGGCGGCACCGCCATTACCGCACCTACACGTCCGCTCTCCGATGGCGAGCCGTACTTTCGCCAGCTCACATTCGACGAATGGGACATCCAGTACGCCGACGCCACGTTTATGGCAATGCCAGCGGACGAAGCAGCAAACGATCAGCCCGACACGCACGCTTTTACCGTGCAGGCCCATCTGCCGCAGGGCGGGCAGGCAACGTTGCATATCAATAAAGTGATGCCCGCTGCGGGCAGCTCATCCGAAACCGTCACGCAGATTGGCCAAGTCAAGGCCAGCGCATCGGGCGCGGATAATCTGGCGACGTTCACGCTCGAAGACAAGTTCCTCGACGCGGCATCGAGCCTTCTGGAAGAAGGATGCAAGCTGCGCTTTGTCCTCGACTACCAGGGCAAAACCTACACACTCTCCTCCCCCATGGCCGTTGTCACTGCGCCGGCGGCAAAGGCGGAATCCGGATCGACCACTATCGTCCCCACCACCATGGACCAAGAGATCACTCCGTTTGATTTCCCCGCGGCGTTTCCCGGCATCGGCGGCAATAAGTTCACGTGTTGGATGCCCACATTTCCGATCCTCTTCGATTTCTCGTTTGCTGGATACGTGCTGTTTGGCGGAGGATACAAACCAGCCAGCTATATGAACGATTCGGGCAACCCTGATCCGGAATACTGGAAGAAATCGCCGCGTGAGTCGGGCGCCAAGCAGGCAAACCGCTACCTCGACGAGATGGAGGGGAAGTGGAATCAGTACAAAAGTATGAGTGCCGGTTCGGGCACCGATCCAAGAAACACCAAGCTCCTTCGTCACCATTGCACGCCGCTGTTCACGATGGATATCGCCACACAGCTGTACGGCTCGCTCGCCTACGATTGGGTGGGCAAAACCTGGGGTAACAACAACGACCCCGCATACGGCAATATTAAGGCCCTCTTCCAGGTAAGAACCGACCTCAATTGGACCGAGCAGTTTACCCTAGGACCGGTGCCGTTTTTCCTAAACGTCAACCCTTGGGTGCTGGCGAAGCTGGCGCTCGCCGTGGGTGCCCACACGCACGGCAGCGGCGCGGCGTTTTTTTAAAAACATTTCGCTCGACTATTCAAACACGTCGGGCTCGTTCACCATCCAGATCGGGCTTGCCGTCACCTTTGGCGCCGGCGTTGCAGGCGTCGCTTCGTCTGCCGTGCGCGGCGCCGCATCCCTCACGCTGTTCATTGGGTACGAGAAGGCAGATGGACACCAGCTTCCGCGACTGCGCGTAGGTGCAGACGTCGATGTCGATGTGATACTCCAGTTCGTAATGTTCAAGTGGACCACCAAGGCTTGGTCGGGGTCGTGGCCCACACTCATCGATTCGTGGAATATGTCGGTGAACAATGGCGACCAGTATGTGCTCCAGCGCTCTGAGCTCGCATTGGGTGGAGATACGCCTTATACGCTGGATGCCTGCTTCGGCTCGGCCGGCAACGCCGAGGCGGGTGGTGTGCCGCAGTTTATCGCATCGGCCACCATCGTCACCAACGCCGAACTGCTCGCACGCGCCGAGGTTAAGGCCACTGCCGTAAACGCCGCGCCTGTCGTGCGCGATTGGGATCAAGCGGTCACGTGCATTGAGCTCGAGGCGGATGCAGAAAGCGACGACACGGGACAGATCGAGCATTTCGTCCACGTGCTGATGGAGAACGACGAGAATGCCGCGCCGATGTATGAGTACACCTACATCGGTCAGGCAACGAACGCCGTTGCTGACCCGAACGCCAATTCTGCCGGCGTGTCGGAGGACGAGCGTGGCGGCATCAAGCCTTCGAGCGACAACGTGCTGTTTGCTGGCGTGCTCAGCGAAGCCCACATGAAGCTGGCAATGATTGCCGGCGTAGAATGCCTGTTCCGTATCGCTTCGGTGCGCTACGGCGACAATGGTCGCTCGCGCCTGGTGGTACACACAAAGGCAAACGGAACGTGGTCCGCCCCCACGCCCGTGGACTTCCCCCTTGGGTTTGGCGAGGGCGACGTGGAGCGCACCGGCATATTCGATTACGACTTCGACGTGGTGGAATATACGGACGGAAGAGGAAACCAGGACGCCTACGTGCTGCTGGTCTCGGGCGAGCGCCGCGACGGCGACAACACCCCTTTCGATGCGGCAAGCACAGCCGGCATACTGTCCGTTGTGCGCCTACGCATAAGCAACGGCGGAGTTCGCGTGGTGTCGCATACGTCATGGCGCAGCATTTCGCGCGGCCGCCTGCAAGAGGATGGCTACCATTGCCTGCAGTGCCCGCGTATCACAGTGGGCAAGACGCTGGTCGACGGGCGCCTGTCGGGTGCCTACCTCCACCGCCGCGGAACCACCGCAGAAAAGGCGCTCGGCAGCGAGGCTGAGGTTGCGCTGGAGTGCTTTACCCTGTGGTCGGACGTTTCGGGCGACAGCCTGACGTTCCGCCAAGTTCTCCGCTTTCCGCAAGCACCGTCGAGTATCGAGCTGGGCGAGCCCGAGAATATCAACGGCAAAATGGTGACACCCGTTGCGTACGAGACCGCAAACGGTTGTGGCTGCGCATCGTACGCCGTGATCGGCCAGTCCATCGCGGGTTGGGGCGTTATGTCGCCAGATGCCACAGTACCCCACGCGGTGCCGTGGCCGCAGCACACGGGCTTTTTGGCTACCGTCAACGAGCAGCTGCAGCATATTACTTGGGCACGAGGCGCATCGGCATTTGCAACGCAGCCCGTGGGCGCCGCAGGCTGTGGCCCGGCATCGTTTAGCGTAAGCAACAACGGCAGGTGCGTGCTCTATGTAGAGAACACCGATGGCAAGGTGGGGCAAACCTACGACGAAGAAGGCAACCCGGTAGCAGTGATGGGCAAGCACTTCCGCATCTTCGCCAGCACCTTGGCAGGCGATCTGTTTACGGAGCCGTTCGTGATGTGCGAGCTGGACCATCCCGTCGATCAGATAACGACATTTTTGACGTCGGGGAGCATGCTCTCCGCGCTCGCCACGCACATTGTGAGCGCGGAGAAGAGCGAGGCAGAACTACACGGCATCGAAGTACCCTTGGTGGCGTGTGCCACTCCGACGGGCGCAGTCGCTACCTCGGGCGCGGTGGTGCCCGGAGCAGCAGGCGAATCCTTCATGGTCACGGTGCGAAACGACGGCAACACCTTGCTGACCGCCGGCACAATCGATCTGTACCGAGAGGGCTCCAGTCGGCCGTTCTCCAGCGCATCCATCGGGTTCGGAGCGAACACACGCATGGCATCGATCTACGATCCAGAGCTTGCCGAGGACGCTTCGGTCAACGACATGGCACACGTGAAGTACGCGCTCGAGACGCTGGGCGCACGTTTTGCAACGCACCCGCTGGTAGCCGACAGCGGCAACGCCGTGCTGGCACCGGGTTGCACGGCACAGTTCCGCATGAGCTTCGCCATCCCCGAGAGTTGGAGCGACGAGGTGGGCAAACGCGTAACGCTATATGCGAAGGCGCGTAATCTGGTAGCGCTCGATCCCGTAACGCTCGAGGAAATTCGACCGGGCGCAAACTCGGCGCTGGGTGCCGTACTGCACGAGCCTCATGTGCCCGACGCGGCGTGCGAACGCTCAGAAGTTCAGGTCGGCGTATGCGACAACGCGGATACGACAGGACTTCACGATGCACCGATGACGGCGGACGACGGTGGCGGCTCGAGTGGCGGTGGTACTGACAAGGACGGCGGCTCCGGCGGAAGCAGCTCCAGCAGTGGCAAGGACCACAGCACTAACAAGCGCTCCGGAAAAGCGGGCGCGCTTGCGGGCACGGGCGATGTCAACGCTCCCCTTACGGCAGGC
>URTD01000013.1 GCA_900550735.1 uncultured Collinsella sp. | reverse complement strand
TTTTCGTTGGCGTCGTCGGCCTCCAGCAGCAGCTTCTGGGCCATGAAGCTGACGCTGGCATTCTTGACGCCGGGCAGTGCCTTGATGGCGGTCTCAATTTTGGCGGCGCAGTTCGCGCAGTCGACTTCGATCTTGAATTTCTTCTGCATGGTGGCAGTCTCCTTTATATATAGTAATTTTTAATATGGGGTAACGTAGTTTGAAGGCTTCCCCCAGGGGGGGAGGCTTTCAACAATTTTATTCCTCCGTATGCTCCATGCCCAGGGCGATCATGCTGCGGACGTGGTCATCGTCGAGGGAGTAGTACATGGCCTTGCCCTCGCGGCGGAACTTGACGAGCTTGCTGGTTTTCAGCAGCCGCAGCTGGTGGCTGACGGCACTCTGGGAGATGCCCACGACCTGGGCAATATCGTTGACGCAGAGTTCGCTCTCAAACAGCGCATACAAAATTTTGATGCGGGTGGAATCGCCAAAGACGCGGAACAGCTCGGCCAAATCCAAGCGATAGTTGCAGTTCATGGGGTCCCAACGCACAGCCTGCATCAGGGCATTACGAGCGCTCACATAATCCTGCTGGCGAATGTAGGCAAACGCCATATCAGAGTACAGGCGGTCAAACGGCACCTCGACCTGCACGAGCTCGCGCGGATCCTTCTCCACGCGGCGATAGGCCAAGCGCTCAAACTTGCTATCGAAGCTAAAGTATTGGCGCTTCTCCTCCGTCTTGCACTCAGCGTCGATATACTCCTCGGCGAGCTCCACCAGACGCTCCAGCAGCGGCGTCGCCGTAGCCAGGTCGCCCTGCGCCAGATAGTTCTCGGCATACGTGATGTCTTGCAAGCTGATGGGCAGATCCATGGCTACTCCTCGATCTGAGCGAAACACGGCAGGCGCCGTATATACGGTAAATACACAAAACCCGGGTCTCTTACGAGGCCCGGGCGTTCAATTTTGGTAGCCCGTACCAGATTCGAACTGGTGATCTCCGCCTTGAGAGGGCGGCGTCCTAAACCGCTAGACGAACGGGCCATATGTAGCAAATGCAATGGCTGGGATGGAGGGAGTCGAACCCCCATTGACGGAACCAGAATCCGCTGTCCTGCCATTAGACGACATCCCAATGACTGCATCGCTGCGCTCGGCTGTGCCGTTGCGCAAGAAAGAAATATACGGGAAGTCTCGCCGTGACGCAAGCCCCAATTTTGACTTTTTTGAAATTCAGTCAAATTGGCCTAATTTAGTCCAACCCGTGAAGGACCTGTGAAGCCGACCGCTGTACACGAAGGGCAAAACGCCGCGAGCGGTAGCCGTCAACCGTTGGCAGATTCTACCGCGAAAACGATAGCACCAGGCAACACAATCGAAGTATCAATGATTGCGTAGATATCGAGGCACCATGGACGAAGAGCTTGATTACCTATGGGAGACCCTGGGCCTCGAGATCACTGCCGACCTTTGGCCTGAACGGGACAAAATCCATCCCACACTGCGCCCCGCCATCACGGTGATGCAGGCAAAATACCGCCGCGCCTCGTTTTTGATCATGCGGACGACATGGCACGCAGGGCTCCCCGACCTCAAGCGCATCCAGGCAAGCTTGGTCGAGCTGTCCGGCATGCCGACCGTCATATCCGAGACGCACCTGGAGCAGCGCCAGCGCGAGCGACTGCAACAGCAGCGGATTCCCTTTATCTGCCCCGGCGTTCAGGCATATCTGCCCTTTATGGACGAGGAGTACTGGAGCGGCAAGCCCAACAAGCACGTAAAGGTCTACGATCCGCACGAATGGGCGCAGCTGGCGGACTGACTGAGGCAGGCCCGTCGGCGGAAAGTGCGTCCCAGATTTCAAGCTCAAACTGGTCCCCACTTTCCCGTCGAGCCCTCAACCGGAAACCGTATCCCACAATCGAAGCTCAGAATGGGACGCGCTTTCCGCAACCGGCCACTTTGGGAAAGTGCATCCCATTCTGGAAGCGAATTCCGGGTCGCACTTTCCGCAGCCGCTACAGCAACGCCTCGGCCCAAGTCGATTCCCTAAAGCCGGGAATCGCAAAGTCGTCGCCCATCAGCAGCGGACGCTTGACCAGCATGCCGTCGGTCGCCAGCAGCTCGTAGCACTCCCGATCCGTCATGCCCGCATCCAGACGCGCCTTCAGGCCCAGCTCTCGATATTTCATGCCCGACGAATTAAAGAACCACCGCACCGGCAGCCCCGAGCGAGCAATCCAGGTCGCAAGCTCATCAGCCGCGGGATTGTCCAAAACGATATCGCGGTCGATATACTCTACCCCATGTTCGTCCAGCCATGCCTTGGCCTTCTTACAGGTCGAGCACTTGGGATATTCAACAAACAGTACGGTCATGGGAATCCTCCGAATATAGATCGGCCAACGCAGGCACACGCCACACGAGGCGCCTTCGTATGATGGGCCAATTGTAGCCCACGGGTCACACGCTAAACGAACCGTACCCCGAATCCGCGTTTGATGAACGGCAGCAGCTCCATTGCCTCGGGCGTGATATGGCCCGCAACGTTCATGCGCTCGTCACCGGGAAGATCGACCCGCGCAATCTCAAGCTCGCCTTCGTAGCGCCCATATCCGCTATTGCTCACAGCGATCGACCCCGCCTTTCGCGGCAGGCCGGCTCCGGCATCCGTCGGCACGGAATCCGGCTTATGCGTCGTACGTGACTCCTGAGACCTAAAGATGAGGACGCTCGAGTCGGGCCGGTCGTGATGAATCTGCCCGCGCACATAGGCATAACCGGGCTCAAGCTCACATTGCAGGTCCACGTATCCGGCGGAAACTTGAGCAAACTGCGCCCAGCCCGCATCGGATAGATCGGGGTCGCCGACCAACACAATGTCGCAATCGGCGCCATGTGCAAGCTCAAGCATATTGAGAGCAACCTTTGACGCGCGACCGCGCTGCGCCTCGACCGTCGGCAGTCCCTCGAATACCGGCCCGCGAACGTTAGCATCACCCGGCACAAAAGCCATGATTTCGAATCCAAGCGCCGCAAGACGAAGATTCACCCGAGCAATGTCCTCCAGAGCTAAACCGGTATAAGGCTTGGGGTAAAAATTGTGGCAGGCGGCAAAACGAGTCACATCAGCACCGGCCTCACGCCACGATGCGATTTCATCAGAACTCACTGTCGATGCATTGACCACAATGCGAAATACACCGGACAGCTCCGCGACCCGCTGGGCGCTAAAGCCATAGTCCAAACGAAGGTATTCCAACCCCAGATCGCGCAGGTCCTCGATACGCTCAAGCCCGAGCAAATCGCACGTACGCGGCCCCACATCGGCAATGAGCGCAATGCCGCGGGCGGAAAGCAGCGACAGCACATGACGGACCTTATCGGCATACGCCGCTCCCCCATCCTCGGGAATATGCAGCGAGGTGAACGCATAGCGCGCACCCGCCGCGGCACCACGTTCAATCGTCCGCCCAATATCCTGCAGAGGGCTGGAAAGATAAATTGAAATACCCGTTTTCACGCTTTAACGCTCCTTTAAAAAAGGCCGGCGGAGCAGCTAGCCCCGCCGGCACAACCATAACATCAAGAAATCTGCCGCGCGCCGCGAACCCTGAGCAACACGGCTCGCGATATCAAACTACTCGCCAAAGAACTCGTTGATCTTCTGCTCGTCGACGCCAAAGAACCACGTCAGGACAAAGCCGGCGGCATAGGCAAGCAGCATAGCGGCAACGTAGCCGAGCTGCTGGCCAGGAACAACGATCAGCAGGCCAAACAGACCGGAAACGCCCTGAGAAACCGTGCCGATGTGAAGCAGCGCCGCGAGCGCGCCGCCAAATCCGGCACCCAGGCAGGCCGTCACAAACGGACGAACGAGCGGCAGCGTAACAGCATACATCAGAGGCTCGCCCACACCCAGGATTCCAACGGGAATGGACTCTGCGACGTACTTCTTGAGCTTGGCGTTCTTGGTCTTAAAGTACAGCGCCAAACCGGCACCGACCTGGCCGCCACCAGCCATCATAAGGATGGGAAGCAGGTAATTGATACCCTTGGTAGCGCCGTCGGGATCGTTGAGCATAGCGTGGATCGGCGTGAGCGCCTGATGCAGGCCGACGGACACCAGCGGCAAGAAGCCTGCCGACAGGATATAGCCGCCCAGGACGCCCAGCTTCTCGAAGATAAAGGTCAAAACGCTAAAGATGGCAGTCGTCAGCCATGCGCCTACCGGCTGGATGACGAGCATCAGAGCAAAGGCGCCGATGATGAGCACCAGCAGCGGGGACAAGAACGTGTCGAGTGCGTTGGGCATAACCTTGCGAATCTGACGCTCCATCCAGGCAAAAAATGCGCCAGCGATGAGAGCCGCGATCATGCCGCCCGCTGCGGGGTTGTACTGCGCATTGGTGAGCGGCAGCAGAATGGCAGTGGCAGGATCAGCCGCGCCAGGCGCAAGCAGGGGCATGGCGCTGTTGGCGATGCACATCATGCCGGCGATGCCGCCCAGCGCAGCGGAGCCACCAAACTCACGTGCCGCGTTATAGCCCACCAAGATGGGCAGATAGGCAAACAGGGCCCAGCCCATGGAACGAATGCCCTGGTACCACCACTCGCCTGCAAGCGCGCCTGCCGTCGAGACGTTAATGACGTTGCAGATACCGTTGATGAGGCCAGCCGCAATGATGCCGGGAAGCAGGGCGACGAAGACATTGGAAATCTTCTTGAGGAAGGCCTGAACCGGCTTAGACTCGTACTTGGCCTTCTGCGCGGCCTTGTTTGTGGCCGCAGCGTCAACCACGCTCTCGTCAGCAACGCCTTTCGCAAGGCCGGTGAGCTTGGAGAACTCCTCGAGCACCTTATTCACCTTGCCCGGACCCAGCACGATCTGCATCGTGTCGTCCTCGACCAGGCCCATCACGCCGTCGAGTGCCTTAATGCCCTCCGTGTCGACGTTGCCCGTGTCTTTGACGGTCACGCGCAGGCGCGTCATGCACGCCGCGTTTGCGAGCACGTTGTCTTTACCGCCCAAAAGGTCCAACAGCTTTTGGGCCAGCTCTTTGTTCGTCATAACTCCTCCTTGTATTGGGTATCTCGTCTGGATGTCATATCAGCTCACGCCGCGCACCTATTGGGCGTCGGCATTGCTCTTCTCATGGCCACTCACCGCAGCACGGACATGGCCTCGTGCCCGCTCAAGCGCTACCGCAGCCTGCTCGGCATCGCAGTCCAGCAGTACCGAGACAATAGCGGTTTTTACATGGCCGCCGGCATCTGCAAGCGCCTGAACAGCGCGCTCGCGCGTGCAGCCGGTCGCCTCCATCACGATGTTCTGGCCGCGCACCACCAACTTCTCGTTCGTCTGCTGTACATCGACCATCAGGTTTTGGTATACCTTGCCGATCTTGACCATGGCACCGGTCGAAATCATGTTGAGAATGAGCTTTTGAACCGTTCCCGCCTTGAGCCTCGTTGAGCCGGTCAGCACCTCGGGACCGGGCACGGGCTCAATGGCAAGATCTGCGCTCTCCCCGATCTTCGACCCTTGGTTGCAGGCAATTGCAATGGTCTTGCACCCAGCTGCCTTGGCGTACGCAAGGCCGCCCACCACATAAGGAGTACGACCGCTTGCCGCCAGGCCAACGACAAGATCCTTGTCCGAGAGTCCACGCTCTCGCAGGTCGTTCGCGCCAAGCTCCTCGCTGTCTTCGGCACCTTCGACAGCCTTGATAAACGCCGTCTCGCCTCCGGCAATGAGCCCGACAATCAGGTCGGGTGACACGCCAAACGTGGGCGGACACTCCGAAGCGTCGAGTACGCCCAGACGACCGCTGGTGCCTGCGCCCATGTAAAAGACGCGCCCGCCGCGCTCGAGTGCCTCAGCAGCCCAGTCGATTGCTGTGGCAACCTGGGGCAACACTTTCGTGACCGACTGGACGGCACGAAGATCCTCATCGTTCATCGTCGTGACGATTTGCAGCGATGTCATCGTATCGAGGTCCATTGACCTTTGATTACGCTGTTCGGTCGTGAATTTTGTTAAATCGAGCATTTCATTCACCTCATCTTTCCTGTTTCTCGATGTAGTTTTGCTTAATGACATGCGTCGCCCGTTCGTAGTCGCTGGCAACGTAAGCAGCGTACAGGGCATCGACAACCATAAGCTGGGCCATACGCGAAGCCATGGCACCGCTGCGGACCAAAGGTTCACTCGCAGCGACGCCGAGCACGGCATCGGCCATGGTGGCAAGCTTGGATGATCCATCTACTTTGGTAACGGCCACGACGGGGCAGTTGTGACGTTGAGCCTCGGCGGTGCAGTCCAGCACCTCTTGCGTCAAGCCCGAGTAGCTAAAGGCGATTGCCATATCGCCCTCATGCATGTTCTTGGCACATAAGAGCTGATCATGCCAGTCGTCGTACAGATGGCACTCTTTGTCGACACGCATGAGCTTTTGCGCCAGGTCGTGCGCGACCAAACGAGAGGCACCAATACCGAACAGATTGACCGCGCGTGCCCGCTTAAGACGGGCCGCGCATCGCTCCAAGACGGTGTAATCGAGCGTTCGCGCCGTCGCCTCGATCGTGCGCACGTTGCTTTTCATCACCTTCCCCACGATACGTTCGACGCTGTCATCCATGGAGATGTCCTCGAGGGCTATGTCTTTCTTGTCACCTAAGAGCGCCAGCTCGGCAATCAGTTCGCGCTGGAACTCCTTGTAGCCCGCAAAACCCAAACGCTTGCAAAAGCGCAAAATGCTCGAGGGCGAGGAGAACGTGACATCGGCAAGACCGCGGACGGACAGCCCGACCACCTCGTGCGGATGAGCGCTTACATATGCGATGACATTGCGTTCCGCCGGGCTCGCGCTGAGCTCACGCTCGCGAAGCCGCAAAAGCAATCCGTTTGCCATCTCAAACACCTCCGTTGAGAAGAATTAAAGACCAACGAACGATTCGTACCGGATACAAACAGCTTTTGCGGTACATTGTGCCGCATCGTGGCGCACAAAGGGCGAGCGTTCTACCGCTCGCCCCTCAAATCCGACCGCTCGGAAATACGCGCGACACAAAATAATTCAACAAGGTCGCATTATCAGAAACGGGTTTGTTACCGGCTAGCGCCTCGCATGGGCGCCGATCGGCCGAGTCGCATGGCGCACTAACGCCGCCGCCAGCAATACCAACAGCATGGCGGTGACATAGCCCGCAGCATCGAATCCTAAATCGATAACGTCGAAATGCCTGCCGGGAACAAAGATCTTATGTACCTGATCGCCAACGGAGCAGGCGGCGCAAAAGAGCAATACGGGCACGCAACGGGAGCATACGCTCCACGGACGCCGGGAAAAGCAAACCACGATCACCGAGGCGAACAATCCGACGAAGAAAAACTCTACGGTATGGGCAACGCGACGGACGTTCGTGCCCACCCGCATGCGAATGGAAGCAAGTCGGCCAGACCGGACATTCGAGGCAGCCGAATCGGTGCCCCCGGTCATTCCGTTCTCCGCCTGGGCTTCACCCGTGGCATCGGCAGCCTGAACGCCCGTGGCCTGACCCTCCACCACACGCGCGGTGGACTCGCTCAGCAACGACGTCTCCACCGCATTTTGCTCCGTCAGCACCCAGATACCCGCCAGCGTTGCAGCGAACAGAATGATCGCGGTCCATCCGATTATTTGTTTTATGCGCGCCAAGGGCCAACCTCCTTTTTTTGAATATCAGCGAGTGTAGCCCCAAATGACATCGTCACCGTATCAAAATTTGAATCGCAACAGGAAGCGACAAAGCGACGCAAACCCCTACCCCGCCTCGCGCATCCAGCGATCGAACGTCCCCACGCACACGCCCAAGCACTTTGCTGCCTGGCTGCGGGTAATATCGCCCGCCTCATAGCTATCGCGCACCAGCTCAAACTGAGGAGGGCACGGCTTGCGAGGCCGGCCAAACCGCACCCCTCGCGCCCGCGCCGCTGCAATTCCCTCTGCCTGGCGCCGATGGATATTCTCGCGCTCCACCTGCGCCACGTAGCTCAGCAGTTGCAGCACAATATCGGCAATCAGGGTGTTGGTCACATCCGGCGCGCCGCTGGCCCTGACGCGCGTGTCAAGCAATGGCATGTCCAACACCACAATGGCAACCCCGAGCTCCTTGGTAATGCGTCGCCATTCCTCAAGAATCTCGGAGTAATTACGGCCAAGTCGGTCGATAGAAAGCACCACCAGCACGTCCCCGTCTCCCAGGACGTGCAGCAGCTCGCGATAACGCGGTCGATCGAAGTCCTTGCCGCTCGCATGGTCGGCATAAATATTCGCCGAGCCCACGCCATAGGCGCCCAGCGCATCCAGCTGCCGATTAAGATTCTGATCGCGCGAACTCACCCGCGCATAACCGTACACCGTCGCCATCTCATCCCCGCTTTCTTGTAAACCTGCCAAAAGGGACAGGTTTATTTTGGTAGGTTTTACCTCTCAAATAGCAGGTAAGCGGGCAGCCGAGCAGACGGCAAGGTAGCCACGATTCAAATGCGGAGGGCGGCCCCGAAAGACCGCCCTCCGCTCTCCCGCCACGAGTCGGGATTTAGCTAATGGATAAGCTTAAAGTCCAAGTGTCCACGCGTGGTATTGACGCGCGAGACCTCGATAATCACGCGCTGGCCCAGTTCATAGCGAGTCCCCGTGTCGGCGCCCGTCAGCGTAAGCGCGTCCTCGTCGAACTCGAACCACTCGTTGCCCAGGCTCTTAATTGAAACCAGGCCCTCGACCTGCGTCAAATCCAGGCGTACGAACAGGCCCATACTGCTAACCCACGAGACGGTTCCGACATAGCGCTCGCCCAGACGGTCCTCATAGTACTGGGCAATCTTAATCTTTTGCGTCGCATGGCTGGCGGCATCTGCCGCGCGCTCGGCATCGCTGCATGCGCGGCAGATCTGCGGCAGAATGCGCGGCAGCGACTCGCGCCCCTTGCCGATCAGCCGCGGCGTACGGACCAAGGCGTCCTTGCCGCCGAGCTGCTCATAGGCCAACTGCAGTTTGAGCACGCGGTGCACCACCAGATCGGGGTAGCGACGGATGGGACTCGTAAAGTGACAGTAGCACGGCGCGGCGAGCGCAAAGTGGCCCTCGTTGCGCGGCTTGTACAGCGCGCGCTGCATGCTGCGCAGAAGCAGCGTGTTAACGAGCGGTGCGTTGGCCGTACCGGCGGCAGCATCGACTGCAGCCTGCAGCTCATCGGGACTCCCCAGGGCAATACCGGCAGCACGGCGATCGTCGATGATGCCTAGCTGCGCCAGCGCAACGGCGGCACCGTGCAGGCTATCGGGGCTCGGATCCTCATGCACGCGATAGCAGGCCTCGATATCACGGTCCGCCAGCCACTCTGCAACGCACTCGTTGGCGAGCAGCATGGCTTCCTCGATAAGCGACGTGGCACACGAACGCTCACGCGCCACAATCTGCACGGGCACTCCGTCCTCATCCAATAGAGCGCGAATCTCGGCCGTGTCAAAATCGACTGAGCCGCGGGCGCGACGAATACGACGGCGAAGTTCGGCGAGTTCGTTGGCGGCGACAAGGAAATCGCCGAGGTCGACGTTGTAGCCGCGGGCGGCCTCCTCGCACGCAAGACCGCGCTCAAGCGCCTCCTCGCGCGAGGCCTCGGCAGCCGCAACATCCTCGGCGGCACCCTCCAGCACCGAATACTTCACCGCACCAGCACGCACCAGCAGCGCCTCGGCGCCATCATAGTCCATGCGCACGCGCGAGCGAATCACGCTGGGATAAGGGTCGTACTGGCGCACGCGGCCCTGCGCGTCGAGCTCAATGTCGACGGTAAACGCCAAGCGGTCCTCATCGGGACGAAGCGAGCACAGGTCATTAGACAGGCGCTCGGGCAGCATGGGGAGTACACGATCGGCAAGATACACCGACGTCGTGCGGTGACGAGCCTCAAGATCGATATGCCCGTCCCATGCCACGTAGTGCGAGACGTCGGCGATATGGACACCCAGCTTGTAGCCACCCTCGGGCGTACGTTCCAGCGAAATGGCATCGTCAAAGTCGCGCGCGTCGACCGGGTCAATCGTGATGACAAAGCGGTCGCGCAGGTCGCGGCGAAGCGGATCCTTGAGCGCCGCGGCCACGTCAAGCGAAAGCGCCTCGGCCTCGGCAAGCGCGGCCTCGGGATAGCTGTCGGTATAGCCATAACGCGCCATCACATACTGAACTCCCAAATCGGGCGCGTCATCGCCGCCAATGCGGCGATCGATCGTCACGGTGCCCGATTCCAGACGCGTCGGATACGTTAGGATGCGCGCGACGACAACATCGCCAGGATGCACGTCCAAGCGTTCGGCAGAGGTGTCCTCGGGCAAAATAAAGAAATCGGCCTTCAGGCGCGAATCGAGCGGCTCGATCACCCCGAGCGGGCCAGCAATCTGATAGGTACCTACCACGCTTATAGCCGCACGTTCGACGACGCCCTCAATCACGGCGCGACGCTCACCATGTGGGCTGTTCTTAATGCTCACGGCAACGGTATCGCCATCCATGATCTCGCGCTTGCCGCGGCCCATGACCTTGTAGTCGCCGTTTTCGGTTATGACATAGGCACTGTGCTCATGGAGCTGCACGCGGCCAGTCAGGCTCGGACGACGCTCGCTGCGCACCGGCCCGCGCTTATTGCGAGCTCCACGCTTATGCTTGTTATTGCGCCCCATGGCGCCTCCTAACTATCGATTGCGAACTCCAAAGAGTCTACCCAAATGATTCGCTTTCCTGCCGTCCCCTAGGGGTCAAAAAAACGGGCCGCCCCATAAGAGACGACCCGTTGGAAGGAATGAATTCCAGGCATGCCTACACGCGCAGGTAGCGGCGCATGGCGATGGCAGAACCAAAGAGACCGATAATTACGCCGACCAGAATCAGCGCAGCATAGGTCACCAGGTAGTACTGCATCGGCAGGGCAAACGACATCCAGCCGATGCTCTCCTGCAGACGCGGAATCATCAGATTGCGCAGCAGCTCCAGAACGCCGATGGAAAGCAGCGAGCCCAAAATGGCCTGCAGCACGCCCTCGGTGATAAACGGGCCGCGAATGAAGCCGTTGCTGGCGCCGACCAGACGCATAATCGCAATCTCACGACGACGCGCCGTGATGGATAGGCGAATCGTGTTGTTGATGAAGATGAAAGCGATAAAGGTCAGAAGGCCAACGAGCACCACGGCGGCGATGCGGATATAGTTGGTCACCTGGAACAGGCGGCTCACTTCCTCCTGGCCGTACAGCACGCTCGCGTTGACGTCGCCGTCATCCGCGATCTTCTGGAAATCGGCATCCTTCTTGAGCTTTTTGGCCGTGCTCTCGACCTTGGACGGATCGTCCATCTCAATTGCAAACGAAGCCGGCAGCGGGTTCTGGCCATCGAGCGCGCTCATGGTGGCGTCGGCGTTGCCCGACATCTTGCTCGTATACTCGGCCAGCGCGTCGTCCTTGTCCTTATAGGTCACGGACTTGACGTTATTCCACGTCTTAAGTTCGGCCTCAAAAGCCTGAACATCGGCCTGATCGGCGTCATCGCTAATGAACGCGTTGATGACAACCTGATCCTCGACGGTGCCGATCACGGAGTTCAGCATCGCGGAGCCCATGATGAACAGGCCGATGATAAACAGCGAAAGGAAGATCGTGATGACGGCGCCGAGCGAGGTAGTCCAGTTACGGAAGAAGTGGCTGATTGCCTCTTTGAAGGAGTAGCCCACGTTAGTTGGTGCCATAGTTGCCGTAACCTCCCCTCTCCTGGTCGCGAATAACGTGGCCGCCCTCGAGGGCGATCACGCGACGGTGCATGCTATCGACCATCTCGCGGTCGTGCGTGGCGACGATCACGGTGGTGCCGGTGCGGTTAATACGCTCGAGCAGCTTCATGATGCCCAGCGAGATCGCCGGGTCGAGGTTACCCGTGGGCTCGTCGCAGATCAGCAGCGGCGGGCGGTTGACCATAGCGCGGGCGACGGCAACGCGCTGCTGCTCGCCACCGGAAAGCTGGTCGGGCAGCGAGTCCATCTGATCGGCCAGACCGACCAGACGCAGCACCTCGGGCACCTGGCTGCGAATGACGCCCTTGGGCTTGCCGATGCACTGCAGGGCAAACGCCACGTTTTCGTAGGCGGTCTTTTGCGGCAGAAGCTTAAAGTCCTGGAACACGGCGCCAATCTGGCGGCGCAGGAACGGAACCTTGCGGTTCTTGATCTTCATGAGGTCCTGACCGGCAACCAGGATGCGGCCGCTCGTCGGCTTGACGTCGCGGTTGAGCGTCGACAGCAGCGTGGTCTTACCCGAACCGGAGTGACCGACCAGGAAGACAAACTCGCCCGGATAGATCTCGATGTTGATGTCGTCGAGTGCAGGCTTGTTGGGCTGTGCCGGATAGATCTTGGTGACATGCTCCATAAGGATGACGGGCTCGACACCGGCCTGCTTGGCCATCTTCTTGCGGCTGGCCTGGGGATCGATGGGCGCAAACACCGACGTAAAATCGGGGTTGTTGAGCGCGTTATCGAGGCTTGCGACCTCGGCGGCCTGATCGCTCTCGACCACCGGGGCAGCAGGCTGCGTGGGGTCGGGAATAGCGGCAAAGAGACCGGACTGTGCAGGCTGAGGAGCCGGCGTCGCAGGGGCCAAGGGGTCGGGAATGCCGGCCATGGTAGGCTGCGGCGTGGCGGCGCCAGCCTGAGGCTGCTCCACGCGAGCGGTCACGACCTGAACGGGCTCAAAACCCGCCGTGCCGGAAAGCGCGACATCGCTGGTTGGATTGTAGGCAAAGGGATCGGATGCCGGCTGTGCCTGATCTGCCGGCTGAGCGGGGGCCTGAGCAACAGGCTGGCCCTCTGAATCCGGAGTGGCGAAACGACTGCCCTGGACGCCTGTCTGCGTCTTGGGGGCATCATCGCCCGCACCGGAGGTACGGAAGTGGTTACCCACTGGTGCTCCTTATCGTCGTGCGTTTAAACTACATGAGCGCTTTGTATTTTAGCAGCATTAGCTTTGCTGCACATAAGAAGCATGGCGTGCTTAGGGATCCCGTCGGCCGGGCACAGGGTTACTCTCCAAATCTTTCCGCAGGACGGAGGAGCCCCCGCCGCGCGAAGCGCGCAGCGGGGGCTCCGACATGTCCGAGGACGATTTGGGGGCAAAGCCCCTGGCCTCCCCGGCGAGTATACGGGACGGCGACTACAAGTATTCGATCTGGGCGCCTTCCGTGTCGCACGTGAGGATATGCGTATCGCACTTGGGGAACTGCTCGCGCAGCTTGACCTGCAGGAACTTTGCCACGATGGTGTCGTCGGTCACAGCCATGAGGGTCGAGCCCGAGCCGCTGATCCAGATGGTCTTGGCGCCGCCGTTAAGGCAGGTGTCGCGCACGGCGTTGTAGTCGGGAATCAGGCGGCGACGATAGGGCTCCTGAATGCGGTCGTCATTAGCGGCGGCAATCAGGTCAAGGTCGCCGGTCTCCAGGCCGCGCGTCATGCCGGCGATGCGGCCCATTTGCCATACGGCGGTGGAGAGTGGAATCTCCTGCGGCACGACCTTGCGCGCCTCGCTCGTATGTACCTCGTAGGGCGGAATCACGGTAATAAAACGCAAGCGATCGCTCACCTCGTAGCGCAGACATTGGGGGAGCGAATCGGTCGGCGTAAAGGAGCAGACGGCGCCGCCAAGGATGGCGGGAGCGACGTTATCAGGATGCCCCTCGACTTCGGTGGCAATGCGAACAAGCTCGGCACGGTCGACGGTGTGGCCCGTCAGTGCGGCGGCTGCCATGATGCCGGCGACGACGCAGGTGGAGCTGGAGCCCAGGCCGCGGGCGACGGGCACGTTGGTCTGGATGTCGATGGCAACGGGGAAGGCCGGCTCGCCCCATGCGGCCAGCGCATCGACAAAGCTCACATAGACCAGGTTATTCTCGTTTTGGAACTCCTTGGGGCAGCCCGTGATGGTGAGCTTGTCGGCGCGCTCGAAGGTGAAGTGCGAGTAGAGGCTGACGGCCATGCCGAGGGTGTCGTAGCCGATGCCTAGGTTGGCGCTGGTTGCTGGGACGGTGATTTTGATCATGTGGGTCCTCCTGGGCGGGTCTGGCCGTTTAGTTCGCTGCTCGGGCAGTCCTGGCTCGCTCGGAAAGCACATTAAGTGCTTTCCGGCTCGTGCGGAACTCGCGACGAACTAAACGGCCAGACCCGCTCGCATGCTCGTCATTATCCCGAAAGCTAAATAAAAAGAAGGTGCGCCGGCTTTCGCCGGCGCCTTATAAGGGGTTTTAGTTGGTAGTCATCTTTTTTGCTGCAGACTCGACGTAGTTGGCCATGTCGGCTACGTCGCAGACGTCTTCGAAGCGGACAGGCTTGGACTCAAGCTCGGCGAGCTGGGTCGGGGCAACCGTGTTGGTGGCCTGCTCGAGCACGCGCATGGCCTCAAAGTCGTCCTCGGGAACGTCGAGGCCCAGGGCGTCGCAGCAGGCGCGCGGGAACTTGTAGGGGCTGGCGGTCGAAAGCAGGACGCGGGCCTTGGCGCCCTCGGCGGGAGCGACCTGCTCAAAGACGTGATAACCACAAGCGGTGTGCGGGTCGATTACGTAGCCGTTCGCATCCCAGCAGCTCTTGATGGCAGTGCGGACCTCGTCCTCGCTGGCCCAGCCGCAGCCAAAGACGCTCTGAATCTTGGCCAGCAGCTCGGCGGGCACCTCGTAGCGACCCGTCTGCGCCAGCTGCTCCATAAGGCCGGCAACGAGCTCGCAGTCGCCATCGGACAGGAAGTACAGCATGCGCTCCAGGTTGGAGCTGATGAGGATGTCCATCGACGGCGAGATGGTCGTGAAGAACGGGCGGTTGCGGTCGTAGACGCCGGTGGTCAGGAAGTCAGCCAGCACGTTGTTCTTGTCGCTCGCCACGACGAGCTTGGCGACGGGCAGACCCATGCGCTTGGCATAGTAGCCGGCCAGGATATCGCCAAAGTTGCCGGTCGGTACGCAGAACTCCACGGCGTCGCCGGCCTCGATGGCGCCGGCGCGCAGCAGCTGCGCATAGGCGGCAAAGTAGTAGACGACCTGCGGTACCAGACGGCCGACATTGATGGAGTTGGCGCTCGAAAGCACCGTGCCGACGGCCTCCAGGCGCTCGGCAAGCTCCTTATCGGCAAAGATGCGCTTGACGGCGCTCTGGGCGTCGTCAAAGTTGCCGCGGATGCCGCAGACGGCGACGTTGTCGCCCTCCTGCGTGGACATTTGCAGGTTTTGGACGCGGCTGACCTTGCCCTCGGGATAAAAGACGGTGATGCCCGTGCCCGGGGCGTCGGCAAAACCGGCGAGCGCGGCCTTGCCCGTGTCGCCCGACGTGGCGGTGACGATCATGATGCGCTCGGCGCCGCCGTCCTTGGCGGAAGTGCGGGCCATGAGGCGGGGGAGCATCTGCAGGGCGACGTCCTTGAAGGCGCTTGTGGGGCCGCCAAAGAGCTCCATCACATAGGTCTGAGGGGCGTCAGCGCCCGGCGCAGCGTCGAGTTTGACGAGCGGCGTAACCTCTTCACTCGTGAACGTGCCGCGGTATGCCTCGTCGACACACGCCGAAATTTCTTCGGCCGTGTAATCATTCAGTAACATTCCCAACACATCTTGAGCGATTTCAAAGTACGATTTATCTGCAAGCGAGCTGATATCGACCTGCTGGGTGCCGAGCTCGTCCGAGACAAACAAACCCCCGTCGGGAGCGATGCCGGTGCGGATTGCCACCTTACTTGAGCACGATAAAGTGCGTCCTCGTGTACTATGATAAGTTCCCATATAACACTGCTCCTCGGATGCCTTGGACCCAATCGGTGAAACCATGGTATCAGAGCGCGCAAAACAGGTTTGCAGAGGCTTTTAGAAAGGTAACCTCAAGCCCATGATTAAGATTGCCAAGTTTGGCGGCTCGTCGGTCGCCGACGCCGAACACTTCAAGAAGATCAAGGCCATCGTCGATGCCGACCCTGCCCGCCGTTTTGTGGTGGTTTCCGCCTGCGGCCGCCGCTTTAAGGGCGACACTAAGGTAACCGACCTGCTCTACCTGGTTAACGCGCACGTTAAGTATCACGTGTCGTGCGAGGAACTACTCGAGGACATCGGCCAGCGCTATTTTGATATCGCTGACGAGTTGGAGCTCACCTATCCCATCCGCGAGGAGTTCGCGGCCTTTGCCGAGCGCGCCCGCTCGGGCGGCTACTCCACCGAGGAGCTTGTGAGCCGTGGCGAGTACTTTACCGCCCGCCTGATGGCCGAGTACCTGGGCTTACCGTTCTTGGACGCCGCGACGGTTGTGGCGTTCCATCACGACGGTACGCTCAGCATGAATCGCACCTCCGAGCTGGTGCAGGAGTACGGTCAACAGGGCGGCTTTGTTATGCCCGGTTTCTACGGCGCGACGCGTGAGGGCCAGATCAAGCTGCTCGACCGTGGTGGCGGCGATATCTCGGGCTCGATCTTGGCTAAGTGCCTGGGTGCCGACCTGTACGAGAACTGGACCGACGTCTCGGGCTTCTATTCTGCCGATCCGCGTATTGTTCCCGAGGCTCAGCCCATTGCGCGCGTTACCTACGAGGAGCTGCGCGAGCTTTCGTACATGGGTGCGAGCGTCCTGCACGAGGAGGCCGTGTTCCCCGTGCGCGAGGCCGGCATTCCGCTGGTCATCAAGAACACCAATGCGCCGCAGGACCCCGGCACCATCATTAGCGAGACGGCTGACGAGGATGAGGCAGAGCCCATCATTACCGGCGTGACCGGCAAGCGCGGCTTTGTCGCCATCAACGTTGCCCGCGACCGCACCAAGCCCCGTGTTGGCTTTATGCGCCGTGCGCTTTCGGTGTTCGAGCGTTATGACGTTTCCGTCGAGCATATGCCCACCGGTGTCGACCGCTTTGGCGCCGTGGTGCAGGAGCAGGACGTTCACGATTCGCTGTACTCGCTTGTGGGCGACATTCAACAGGAGGTAGAGCCGCTCGAGATCGAGGTTGTCGAGGGCCTGGCGCTCATCGCTACCGTCGGCCGTAACCTGCGCGGCCGCGCAGGTATCTCGGGCCATCTGTTTGGTATGCTTGGCCAGGCCGGCGTGAGTGTGCGCATGATCTCGCAGAGCTGTGACGAGATCAACATCATTATCGGTGTCGAGGAGAAGGACTTCGACCTGGCGATTCAGACCATCTACCGTGCTTTCTCCGACGAGAATGGCATTGTGAAGGTCTCCGACTTGGAGGCTCCCGCGCCGGTCAATCCCGCTCTGGCTGCGCTCAAAAAGTAGCGACTGCACGGTAGATTTTTGGGTCATGTTTCAAAAATCTACGGCGGGGCGTTTCGTTTCGGTTTCGTTTCGACGGGGCGGGTTTCGTGCCTGCCCCGTTCTTGTATACACTGGCAACAATAATCGGCCTGCTCGGCGTGCGGGCAAAAGCCAAAACCTTTAAAGGGGGAAGCATGAAACAGTACACGGTTGCTATTTTGGGCGCGACGGGAGCCGTGGGCACCCAGATGCTCGAGTGCCTCAACGAGCAGGAGTTTCCGGTTGGCAAGCTCAAGCTGTTGGCAAGTGCACGCTCCGCGGGCAAGACCGTTGAGTTCCGCGGCGAGCAGATCGTGATTGAGGAAGCTTGCCCCGAGGCCTTTGAGGGCTGCGACATCGTGCTTGGCGCCGCCGGCGACGATATCGCCAAGGAGCTGCTGCCCGAGGCCGTCAAGCGCGGCGCCGTCGTGGTCGACAACAGCCATGCCTTCCGCATGGATCCCGAGGTGCCGCTGGTCGTGCCCGAGATCAATGCCGACGATATCAAGTGGCATCACGGCCTTATCGCCAACCCCAACTGCGCGACCATTATCGGCCTGGTTCCCACGTGGCCGCTGCATCAGCTCGCCGGCGTGAAGCGCATGATCGTTTCGACGTATCAGGCGGCTTCGGGTGCCGGCGCTCCCGGTATGGCCGAGCTCGAGGCTCAGCTGGCCGCCCTGGGCCGCGGCGAGGAGATTCCCGAGCCGCGCGCGTTTGCCGCCCAGCTGGCGAGCAACCTGATTCCGCAGATTGGCGGCGTCAAGGAGGAGGACTTTACCTCCGAGGAGATGAAGCTGCAAAACGAGGGCCGCAAGATCATGCACCTGCCCGAGCTGCGCGTGAACTGCACCTGCGTGCGCGTGCCCGTGCTGCGTTCGCACTCCGAGAGCATTACGCTCGAGTTTGAGCGCGATATTACGGTGGAAGAGGCCCGTGCTGCGCTGGCTGCCGCTCCCGGCGTCAAGCTGGTTGACGACATGAGCGCCGAGGATGCGCACGACCGCTTCCCCATGCCGATGGACACCTCCGACCAGGACCTGATTTGGGTCGGTCGCGTACGCCGCGACATCTCGAACCCCGAGGCTGCGCGCGGCATCACCTTCTGGTGCTGCGGCGACCAAATCCGTAAGGGCGCGGCAACCAACGCCGTCCAGATCGCCAAGCTGCTCTGCGAGTAACGGTGGATCTGTCCGGCGGGGGCCGGGCTTGGTTTTCAGAACGTCCTCGACCATGGAAACCCCCTTATCCTGCTCCTTCGGAGCCGCGGATAAGGGGGTTTCCTGGTCTGCGGAATGTTCTGAAAACTAAGTCCAGCGCGGGCCCGGACGATAACAACCGGCTACAGGTCGATGTGCGATTCCTTGATCGGGAACGGCTCCGCGAAGTGGCACGCGCAGCAGTGGCCCGGGGCAACTTCCTTAAACTCGGGAAGCTTCTCGGAGCAGATACCCTGCGCGATCGGGCAGCGCGTGTGGAAACGGCAGCCGGTCGGCGGATCCAGCGGCGACGGCGGATCGCCAGCGAGGATGATGCGCTTGCGGGTCTTCTGGATATCTGGATCGGGCACCGGCACGGCAGACAGCAGCGACTGCGTGTACGGGTGGTGCGGCTCACTGTAGAGCGTCTTCCAGTCCGAAACCTCGACCATCTTACCCAGATACATAACGGCAACACGGTCGGAGATATGCTGCACGACAGAGAGGTCGTGAGCAATGAAGAGATAAGCCGTACCGAACTTGTCCTGGAGCTCCTTAAGAAGGTTCAGAACCTGGGCCTGAATGGATACGTCAAGTGCAGAGATTGGCTCATCGGCAACAACAAGTTCCGGTTCCATTACCATTGCACGGGCTAAACCGATACGCTGACGCTGTCCACCTGAGAACTCATGTGGGTATCTTGTCAGATGTTCCGGCAAAAGACCTACTTCGTTGATCATTTCCTCAACTTTACGCACACGGTCTGCCTCATTCTCATATAAATGGAAGTTATACAGACCTTCGGATACGATGTAGTCGACAGTTGCACGCTCATTCAGGGAAGCTGCCGGATCCTGGAATACCATCTGAATGTTTCGGATAACCTCCCGGTCCAGGGAATGCGGAATCTTGCCGGAAATTTTAACACCCTTGTACAGGATCTCTCCTGCGGAACACGGGTTGACACGAATGACCGCACGGCCGATCGTGGTCTTTCCGGAACCGGACTCGCCTACGAGGGAGAAGGTTTCTCCCTTATAGATGTCAAAAGAAGCATTTTTTACCGCTTTGACTGCGTCATCGCCCTTGCCGAAAGTGATATCTACATTTTTTACCTGCAGTAAGATTTCTCTTCCATTTTCGTCAATCGGACCATGCTCCGGCAGATGCGAAACAGTGGTCTTGCTTTCCTGCTTTGTAGACACTTTCAAACTCTCCTATTAGTTGATTCCTGTAACACCAGATTGCTTCGCAATCTTCAAAACATTCATTAAAAATAATACTAGACAAAGAAGTCTGTCTGGGAGTACAATTATCCGCAAAGGAAATGGTACTCCCTTACAGGCTTCTTTTCTTTTACGGAGGTTATCCTGTAAAATTAAAAGGAACTGATATATATGCATAGATAATGCATAAAAATACCATTGCGTAAAGCAAAGATCCCCCACAGGGAAAGGAGATAAGATTATGGAAAAGAAACCATTTGTTACACTTGAACAGTTAAAGGAGATTGAAAAGACATACCCAACACCTTTTCATATTTATGATGAAAAAGCCATTGTCGATAACGTTCGAAAATTGATAAAGGCTTTTGATTGGGCCCATGATTTCAAAGAGTATTTTGCCGTTAAGGCTGCACCGAATCCGTATCTCATGCGTCTCTTGCAGAAAGAAGGCGTCGGTGCTGACTGCAGCTCCATGGCAGAATTGGAACTATGTGACAAAGTTGGCATTACCGGCCATGATATCGTCTTTTCTTCCAATGACACGCCTTATGAAGAATTTAAAAGAGCCATGGAACTCGGCGCTTTGATCAACCTCGACGACATTTCCATGATCGACTTCATGGAACAGCGCGGTCCTTTGCCGGATTGGATTTGCGCCCGTTATAATCCGGGCCCTCTCCTTCAGGGCGGCAACGATATCATCGGTACGCCGGAAGAAGCCAAATACGGCATGACCCGTGAACAGATCTTCGACGCCTTCCGCATCCTGAAAGAAAAAGGCGTATCCCACTTCGGCCTGCACACCATGGTCGTATCCAATGAACTCCAGGTAACGGGCCTCATTCATACGGCCAAGATGATGTTTGAATTG
>URTD01000012.1 GCA_900550735.1 uncultured Collinsella sp. | reverse complement strand
TTCACCGGAAAGACTTGTTCGCCGACCTCCGGTATCGCTGTGGACTTTGCCAATGCGGTCACGTTTACGTTGGGCGGCGACAATGATTTGGCAAGCCGCACCTACACCGAGGTCCCGGCCGACTGCAGCCCCGCTGCGCTCGAGCACGACCTGGTCTTCTGCGGCCTGTCCGGCATGATTGACCCGGTCCGCCCCGAGGTCGCCGACGCCATCCGCGAGGCCCACGATGCCGGTATCCGCACCGTCATGATTACGGGCGACCACATCGACACCGCCGTGGCCATCGCCAAGCAGCTGGGTATCGTCACCGATCGCAGCCAGGCCATCACGGGCGCCGACCTCGACCGCATGAGCGACGAGGAACTCGACGCGCACATCGAGGACTACGGCGTGTACGCCCGCGTTCAGCCCGAGCACAAGACCCGCATCGTCGAGGCTTGGAAGTCGCGCGACCAGATCGTGGCCATGACGGGCGACGGCGTCAACGACGCCCCGTCCATCAAGCGCGCCGACATCGGCGTTGGCATGGGCATCACCGGTACCGACGTCACCAAGAACGTCGCCGACATGGTGCTTGCCGATGACAACTTCGCCACCATCATCGGTGCCTGCGAAGAGGGCCGTCGCATCTACGACAACATCCGCAAGGTCATCCAGTTCCTGCTTTCGGCAAACCTTGCCGAGGTCTTCTCGGTGTTTATCGCCACGCTCATCGGCTTTACCATCTTCCAGCCGGTGCAGCTGCTGTGGGTGAACCTGGTTACCGACTGTTTCCCCGCGCTCGCGCTGGGCATGGAGGACGCCGAGGGCGACATTATGAAGCGCAAGCCGCGCAACGCTAAGGACGGTGTCTTCGCCGGACATATGGGTCTGGACTGCGTGGTCCAGGGTCTGATCATCACCGTGCTGGTGCTGGCGAGCTTCTTTGTGGGCGTGTACTTTGACATGGGCTACATTCACATCGCTGATATGATCGCCGGCAATGCCGACGAGGAAGGCGTGATGATGGCGTTCATCACGCTCAACATGGTCGAGATTTTCCACTGCTTCAATATGCGCAGCCGTCGTGCGTCGCTGTTCACCATGAAGAAGCAGAACAAGTGGCTGTGGGCTTCCGCTGCGCTGGCGCTGGTGATGACGGTGATCGTGACCGTACAGCCGACGCTTGCCGAGATGTTCTTTGGCCCTGTGACGCTTGAGCTCAAGGGCGTTCTTGCCGCGCTGGGCCTGGCCTTCCTGATCATCCCGCTGATGGAGATCTACAAGGCGATCATGCGCGCGGTCGAGAAGGAGTAAGTTAACCTGTCCGGGCCCGCCCCTGCGTGTTTTCTTCTTCGCTGGTCCTCGCGCTTCGCGCTGCGGGATCGCTCAGAAGAAACCCCTCTCGGCGGTCGGGCCTTCGGACAACCTCTCGGGACCATGAGCTGAGGGAAAGTATGTGAGCTGGTCGGGCTTTGCCCGGCCAGCTCTTTTTGATTTAAAATACCTGCTCAGTTGTGATTTTGGCTGCTGGGAGGCGTTTGTGGCTAAGGCTAAGGCTAAAGCGAAGAAAAAGACGACGGGGGCGCGGGCTAAGCGCGGTCGTCGTCGGAAACTCGCGACCGAAGCGCCCGTGTCTGCCGAGGAGTTGTTGGCGAGCGTACCGGGGCTCGATGCGCTGCAGGATGTCCCGGCGTTTGATGATCTGCCGGTCGATGAAACCCAGCAGACTGCCTTTGATGATTTCTGCGCACATGCCGAGGAGCCCGAGCAGATGCAGCTCGGTGCCGTGGTACGCCTGGATCGCGGGTTTCCGCTGGTGGCCACTGCCGACGACACCTTTCGCGCCGAGCATGCCGTGGGGTTTGCCAAGTCGCGCGGCGAGGACGAGGTCCTGCTGCCTGCCGTGGGCGACCGTGTGGCGGTACGCCGCGCTCCCGGGCACGATATGGGCGTGATTGAGTACGTGCTGCCGCGCCGTACGAGCTTTGAGCGTTGGCGCGGCCGCGCCCGTGGAGAGCGCCAGGTGCTCTGCTCCAACGTGGATAGCGTGCTAATCGTGCAGGCGCTCGGTGCCGGTGAGGTGCTGCTCGACCGCGTGGCGCGCTCGCTGGTGTTGGCGCTCGACTGCGATGCCGAGCCAGTGGTGGTGCTCACCAAAGCTGACCGCTGCGATGCCGAGGAACTCGAGCGCGATTTGGACCGCGTGCGCCGCCTGGTGGGTCCGGACGTGCGCGTAATCGTGACGTCCTCTGCCGAGGGCCGCGGCCTGGACGAGGTCCGTGCCTGCGTGCCTGCCGGGAGCTGTGCCATGATTTTGGGCGAATCGGGTGCCGGCAAGTCGACGCTGCTCAATGCGCTGCTGGGCCACGATGCGTTGGCGACCGGCGGTGTGCGCGAACGCGACGACCAGGGCCGTCACACTACCGTCGCGCGCGTGATGGTGGCGCTACCGGGCGACGCCGGCGTGATCGCCGATGCCCCGGGCCTACGCAGCCTACCGCTCGTGGGTCACGAGCGGGGTCTGGCGCGCGCCTTCCCCGAGATGTCGAGGCATCGCGTGCGTGCCGGTTTGGCGATTGCACGCATACCCATGAGCCGGGTTGTGCCGTTCGCGAGGCCGAGGACGCCGGGCAGATCGACAGCCTGCGTTTGGAAACGTTCCAAAACTTGGCGTCATCCATGCGCGTGAGTGCTCAAATGCTCGATCCCGATGTCCATCTGTAATTGATTTTTCCTATGACAGCCGTCTCCCAACTGTTCGGGAGACGGCTTTTTTGCTGCGGAAAAGCCTCGAAACATGCAGTTTGCTGACGTACTGACCAAAACCTTGCCACGAGCTTGACGGGCTGGTCAGCTTTTGGTCAGCGATTGGTTTGACATCGAAAACCAAAATCGCAATTGCGCCGCTTTGCACTTTGACCGCCCAGACAATGGTGGTACGGGCATTCGCCCGGCACTGCCATGAGAGGAGCGGCCGTGAACAAGAGCAAACGCATCGCCATCAGTCTGGTCGCGGGCGTGCTCGCTGCTCTGCTCTGCATGGTTTACGGCTCGTCGATCCGCTCGCAAGCCGAACAGGTCCAGGCTGAGACCTTGGCCAAGTACGGTGACGATCGCGTCGAGGTATGCGTCGCGGCGCGCGATATCGATGTGGGCGAGACCCTCGATGAGACCAATGTCATAACCCAGGAATGGCTGACGAGCCTGTTGCCGCGTGACGCGGCGACCGAGCTGCGCCAGGTGCGCGGCGACGTGACGACTTCGCGTATTCCCAAAAACGCCGTGATCTGCAATGTCTACACCAAGGCCGAGAGTCACAAGCTCGAGGTGCCTAAGGGCAAGGTCGCCGTTTCGGTGGCGGTCGATGCCGAGCACTCGGTCGGCGGTGCTACGGGCGTGGGCAGCTACGTGGATGTGTATGTGCAAAAAGACGGCGTAACCGATCGGTTGTGCGGCGCGTACGTGATCGATACCAGTGAAGATTCCGGTGCCACGCGCGAGGGCAAGATCGAATGGGTGACGCTGGCGGCTGACCCCGAAGACGTCAAGGAACTGCTGGGGGCATCGGGCAAGGGAACGGTCAGCTTGACGATTCCCGCCACGGCGCGCGGCAAAAAGAGCGGAGGCGACGAGTGATGAAGGCGATCTGGCTTGCGTGCTGCGCGTGCGGCGATTACGGGCTGTTGCAGCGGGAAGTCGAGGGCCGTGATACGGGTGCACAGGTGCTTCGCGTGGGTGACCTGGACGGGCTGGTTTCCATGGCGCGGGCGTTTCCGTCGCGCCGCGGGGCTGCCATCATCGCGGCGTCTCTGTTTGATACCGAAGATGTGCGCAAGACTGTTGCGCGCCTGACGGCCGAAGGCCGCGTGAGTCGCGTGGTCGTGTTGATAGAAGCACTCGATCCATCGGATATCGAGGGGCTGTTTCGCGCAGGGGCGACCGAGGTCATCGCTGCGCACAGTATATGCGGCAACGGGCGCGCGGGCGAGGGAGCGGTTGATTCCGATCGGTGCATGACGATTGAGCCCGATGCTTTTGTTGATAGGGAACCCGGGGCGCCTCGCGCTACAAGAGGCCCGCGTGTTGATGATTATGGAAAAGCGGAAGCCGAGCATGGTCGGCGCCCCCGGAACCCCCTTGTATACGATGACGCTGGAGAGCCGGCGCAGCATGCTGGCGACTCCCCGGCTGTAGATATGGGATACGTGCACGGCGTGAATCTGGCGGATGAACTCGACGAAGTTGAGGGCTTTGCCGGGTGCGGCGAGTTGTCGCTGATGCAGCATGAGCAGATTGCACAGAACGAGCCTGCCTTGCAGACCGAACAAGCTGCCATGCCGGCTTGGACGCAGCGTGTGGTTGCGGCGGGGGAGACGGGGACGCTGTCGCCGACGCCCGCCCCGCCGCCTCCGATGCCGCCGGCAGACGCTGCCGCTCCGCAGCATCGAGCTCCGGTCATCTGCGCCATTTCGGGTTCGGGCGGTTGCGGCAAGTCGACGATCGTTGCCACCATGGCACACACATCGTCGCTGTTGGGCCTGCGTGCCGCCGTGCTCGACCTGGACCTGATGTTTGGAAACCTTTACGACTTGTTAGGCGTCGATGCTCCGCGCGATATGGCGGCACTTATCGAGCCGGCGGCGGCGGGCGCGCTCACCGAGCCGGATATCGTAGCCACATCGATGCGCGTGGCGCCAGGCGTTACGCTCTGGGGTCCCGTTGCGGCGCCCGAGCAAGCCGAGCTCATGGCACGTCCGGTGGAGCTACTGCTTGATGTTTTGCGTCGCGAATCCGACGTGGTCTTTATCGATACCTCGGTCTTTTGGGGCGACGCCGTGGCGGCTGCGGTGGCGGCGAGCGACCGCTGCCTGATCGTTGGCGATGCTGCGGTGTCGTCCGCGACATCGGCGTCGCGCGTCATTGAACTGGCAAGTCGAGTAGGTGTGCCGCGCACGCGCATGAGCGCCGTGTTCAACCGGTTCGGTGCGCGCGGGGCAGACGAGGACGTCGCCATGCGCTTTGAGATTGCCTGTGCGTTGAGCTCCAAGATTCGTATCGCCGATGGCGGGCAGGATCTCGCCGCGCTCATGGCGTTTGGGCGCGCTGATGAGGCAGTGGGGCAGACCAGCGCTTTTGCGACCAGCGTGCGCGAGGCCACGCGCGAGATGCTCGTGGAACTGGGGTGCGCCGTCGGCCCTTGGAGCGATATGGTCGCCGACCGTGCAACGCGCACCGAACGCCCGCGTATCCGCCTTCCCTGGTCGCGCGAGGGTGATCAGCGATGAGCCTGCAAACGAGGATTAAGGCTGCCGGCGCTGCAGCGGGGGCAGCGCCTGTAGATGCGGGGCGTCGCCGCGCGGTGAAACGACGCACCAAGTGCGCCGTGATGGACCGCATGGGTTACGACGAAGTGGCGCGTATCAGCGCCTATATCGACCCGGCACTTGCCCGCTCGGAATTGCGTCCCGCGGTGGAGGCGGCGCTCAATGTTGAGGAACCGACCGATCTCGCGACGACCGAGCGCGAGACCATCATCGACGAGATTTTGGATGACGTAGTGGGCCTGGGGCCGTTGCAGCCGCTCATCGAGGACGACACCGTTACCGAGATCATGATCAACGGCTGCCGCTCAGCTTTCTTTGAACGCGGCGGCGTCTTGCACCCCATCGAGCATGCGTTTGAGGATGATGAACAGATCCGTGTGCTTATCGACCGCATCATCTCGCCACTTGGCCGCCGTATCGACGAGCGCAGCCCCATCGTCAACGCCCGCCTCAAAACGGGCTATCGCGTCAACGCGGTGATTCCGCCTGTGGCGATTGACGGACCGATTCTCACCATCCGAAAGTTCTCGGACCGCATCTGCTCGCTGGACGAGCTTGTGGGGCTGGGGTCGCTGCCGCTTTGGTATGCGCAGCTGTTGTCGTGCGCGGTGTCGCTGCGACAGGACCTGGCGGTTGCGGGAGGCACGGGATCTGGTAAGACCACCCTGCTCAACGCGTTGTCATGTGAGATTTCCACCGGCGAGCGCATCGTGACGATCGAGGACTCTGCCGAGCTCAAGTTTGCGCATCATCCGCACGTGGTGCGTCTAGAGGCGCGCGAGGCTTCAATTGAGGGCGAGGGCGCGGTGACGATCCGCGACCTGGTGATCAATGCCCTGCGCATGCGCCCCGACCGCATCGTGGTGGGCGAGGTGCGCGGTGCCGAGTGCTGCGACATGTTGCAGGCCATGAACACGGGCCACGACGGGTCGCTCACCACGCTTCATGCGGGTTCCGAGCAGGAGACCGTGGTGCGTCTGACGTTGCTTGCACGTTATGGCATCGATCTGCCGAGCGAGCTCATCGAAGAGCAGATTGCCATGGCGCTCGACGGCATCGTGATGTCCGAGCGCCACGCCGATGGCAGGCGCTTCGTCTCCTCGTATTCGGGGGTGCGTCGCGCCGCGTCGGGCGGCGTAGAGCTCGAGCGCTATGTGACTTTCGATGCCGCCGAGCGCACCTGGACGCTTGACCGCGAGCCGCCGTTTATCGCAGAAGGCCTGCGGTCGGGGACGCTCACACAAGAGGAGGTGGACGAATGGAGGTCGCTGTGCCCCTCGTCGTAGGGGGTTTGGCAGGGTTTTCTGTCGCGACGGCGTGCGGGGCGGAACCTCGTGTGCCGCAGGTGCCGCCGGCGGAGCTGGCGCGTCAGGCGTTCGAGACGGTGGCAGAGAAGCTGCCGCGTGAGTTGGTGGAAAACGATCTGCTGAAAAAGATTGCCCGTTCGTGGGCATCGCTGGCTCCGGCGCGTCGCCTTGGCCTCGTGATCGAAGATGCTTCGGGGCGTTTGGCGTTTCTGCTGCTATCGAGCGGTGTCTGCTGCGTTTTGCTAACGATGGTGTCGTTATCGCCCCTCGGGTTTGCCTTGGGACTTGTTGCTCCGATTGCCGCTGGCGCCGCTCGGGATGGCTTTGAGAGCCGGCGCGAGCAACACGATGCAGAAGAGGCCATGCCCGAGGCGTTTACCGCACTTTCCATGTCGCTTGCCTCGGGACATTCGCTGGCCCAGGGCATGCGCTTTGTGGGCGCTCATGCGCAAGAACCGGTGCATACCGAGTTTTTGCGGGTAGCGGCGGCGATCGATTGCGGCATCTCGGCGACCGACGCGCTCGATGACTTGCTCGTGCGCATCGACGCCCCCGGCCTTTCGCTTGTGACCTTGGCGCTTAAGGTGTCTCAGCGCACCGGTGCTCCGCTTGCCGACTTACTGTCCGAGGCGTCGAGCATGGTGGGGGAGCGCATTGAGCTCAAGCGCCGCCTGGATGTTAAGACGTCGCAGGCTCGCATGTCTGCGCATATGGTCGCGGCGATGCCGGCGGGCATGTGCGCGGTGTTGGCGCTGCTTTCGGCAGATTTTCGTCGCGGTCTTGCGACGCCTGCCGGTGCGGGCGCTGTGGTGCTGGGTCTAGCCCTCAACGTCGTTGCCCTGGTGGTTATCCGGCGCATTATGCGGGTGGAGCTATGAGCGCCCTGGTTGCAGTTGTGGCTTGCCTGTGTGCCCTGAGTGTATTTGTCGCGACGGGTTTGGATCGGGCGGATGCGCGCAAGATCGCAGGGGCCTGCAAGCGCGAGGCGGTGCTGGTCGCTGCCGCGGGTCGCTCGGTGGTCGATGCCCTGACCGCGCGAGTGAAGGGCGCGGTTGGAGCGGGCGGCCCGGCGCGAGTGTCGCTCGGCGAAGTGTCCGAGATGATCGATGTTGTGCGCTTGGGTCTTTCGGCCGGCCTTTCGTTTGATGCGGCGCTTGAGATTTTCTGCGCCAACCGCCGGTCAGTGCTGGCTCTTCGCCTTGAGCGGGCCTGCATGGCGTGGCAGGTGGGCGTGGGCACGCGTGAGGACGAGTTGTTGGCCGCCGCGCGCGACCTGGACGTGCGAGCGCTCGAGACCTTTGCCATTACGGTGGGGCAGGCACTCGCCCTGGGTGCCCCACTTGCCGAGACACTGGCCGCTCAAAGTCGCGAGATCCGTGCGGCTCATCGCGCCGCGGTCGAGCGCGAGATTGAGCGTGCGCCCGTCAAGCTGCTGATTCCCACCGGCACGCTCATCTTGCCGGCGTTGCTTCTGTCCATATTGGGCCCGCTGCTGGGAGCAGGCGGGATGATGTAGGGAGGAATACATGAACACGATGACTGACGCTGCTGGCAAGGTCCAGGGCTGGGCGTTTTGCCGGGCGGCACATGTTCGTCAGCGCGCCAAGGAGCTACTGCAGGAGGAGAGTGCACAGGGTACCACCGAGTATGCCATCTTGGTCGGCGTGCTCGTGGTGATCGCGATTATCGCCATCGTCGCATTTAAGGGCAAGGTCCAAGATCTATGGAACGCTATCAGCGAGGGCATCAACAGCCTGTAGAGGGCGAGCGCCCCATCGGGGTGCTGCTGGTGTTTGCTTGCCTGACCGTGGCGATAGCGGCGGTGCTTTGGGGGCTTAACGCCGCGCGGCAGCAGCGTCCTGGGGCCGCCTTCGATTCGGGCTCAGATTCGGCGGTGGCGTCTCAAAAAGATGAGATGCGAGATGCGGACGATTCGGATGTCGCTGTCACGGCGCAAACCTTTCTGCGGACGCTCGACAAGCGGTCTGGCACTGCGACGGATTCGCCTGGGGACAACGCGATTACGGTCCGGCTTGCATGGTCTGAGGACCGACCGATGACCGAGGCAGCGGCGGATATGTTACGCGCCTACCGCGAGGTGCCAACGGCCCAGCTCGCCCTGAGCGGCTATCTTGATATTAAGGGCAACGTATGGGGCGCCATCGTGCGCGATGGGCGCGGCTGGGTCGATATGGTGACGGGTGCCGCGGATGCCGGCGATGCCTCGTGCCGCCTGCGCGTGATCCGCCTGAGCCCGCAGGCATCGAACTCAAAGGAGGGGTCGTGAAATGCATGACGTCCTGCGCGAGGAATCTGCCCAAGCGACTGTGGAATACGCCATCGTCACGGTGGCGCTGTTATCGATCGTGCTGGCGATTGTGGGACTTTGGCGTGCTGGCACCGATGGACGCTTGGCGGCGCTGGTTGAGCGGGCGGCATCCCATGGCGTTGCCTCGACGTCGGTTATCGACGCCGCTGCGGGCGCTAAGGACATCGCGTTGTATTGATATCGCGCGCGAGGACTGGGCGCAGTCTACGGTCGAGGCCGCTTTTTTGCTGCCGACGTTTCTGACGCTCATCCTTCTCGCACTGCAACCGGTGTGCCTGCTTTATACGCGCGCGGTCATGGAGTCTGCCGCCGCCGAGACCGCGCGGCTCATGATCACGACGACGGCGGAGGACGACGATCTTAAGGAGTTCACCCGCCGCCGGCTTGCCGCAGTGCCCAACGTTTCGATCTTTCATGCCGGCGGGCCGTTGTCGTGGGATATTGAGCTTAGCCGGGCCGATGCGGGTGGCGTCTCGTCCGTGTCCGTTTCCGGCGAGGTCAAGCCGTTGCCTGTGATCGGTGCGTTTGCGCAGGCTATGGGTGGTACCGCCGAGGGTGGCTACGTTGAGCTCAAGGTCGATGTCTCGTATCAATCACGTCCCGAATGGCTGGAGGGAGATTATGATTCGTGGATTGCTGCATGGGATTAAGCGTTTCTGGTCTAGACGCGTTTTGACGCGCCGTCCGAGCTGCCATCGCAAGCGAGGCGGCTTTATGGGCCGCGCCGGTATCGACCTGTTTATCGAAGACGGTGCCTACACCACGCTTTCTTCTGCCGTGGTCATCCTAGTGGTGCTCACGTTGTTGTTTTCGTCGACCGCGGCGATATGGAGCATGTCGCGCGCGGGGGACACCCAGGTGGCGGCCGATAGCGGCGCGCTGGCGGGTGCCAACGTAGTGTCGTCCTATCACACGGCTGCCACGGTGGTTGATGCGAGCATCTTGAGTCTGGGGCTAGCGGGGTTTGCCACGATCGGGACGGGCCTGGTCGCCATCCTCATCCCGGGTGCCGAACCAGTTGCCGGCAATATGGTCGACACCGGGATTGAGATCATTAAAACGCGCAACAAGTTTGCCAAAAGCGCATCGGAAGGCTTGCAGAAAATCGAGACGGCTCTGCCGTATCTGATTGCCGCGCGTGCCACGCAGGCGGTGTCGGCGCAGGATACCGATAGTGTGACCTATACCGGTACGGCGCTTGCCGTGCCCAGGACGTCCGAGTCGGATTTCGTTGCGCTCGAGGGTTCTGAGATCTCGACCGATGCCATTAAAGACACATCGAAAGATCTGGAGCGCGCAGCAGATGAGCTGCAGAAGGCCTTGGAGGAGACGGCGAAAGCAAAAGAACGCGCCTGGCTTGCGGATTGCGGTGGATCGGTTCCGGCTTCGGTCGGTAGCTGTTCATGCATGTGGGAACGTACGAGGAGTTTGGCAAAGCTCTCGGGTGAGCAGAACCCGCATTATGCCTCGAGCATTTCGTGGGAGCCACAGGTGGCGCTCGACCGCGCGAAGACCTACTACCGTCAACGCCTGGCAGACGAAAAACCGCAGGGCTCAAGCGTCGAGACGAAGGCGGAGTCGGCGGCGCGCAAGGCGTTTTACACCTATGCGAGTACAGAGGTCAATCGTGCATATGTAACCGAGGACGGAGATGAAGTCGCTTCCTATATCCCGCTGTTGCCGCGCAACACTGACGAGGTGCGAGCGACGGAACTCTATACCGATACGGTGTGGCCAACCAGTGCCATCGATGGCAAGACGTATCTGCATTACGGAACGAGTTGCCCCAACTATAAGAAGGGGGCGCCATGCGGGCTGGCCTCGGTTGCTGCTTATGACGGGCAGGACAAATGCAATAGATGCCATTTTGGTGTTTCGTCGCTCGGTGCCGTTGCGGCTCCTTCGACTTCTATCGAAAACGGCTTTGAGTACCACTTTGATCGATTCAAAGAGGCTCTGGAAGACTACGTCGAATGCCGCAACAAAGAACTCGGACTTGAGCGTCAGACCGAGGATGAGGCCGACCGTGCGGGCAATGCGTTTGACCAGGCCATTAAAGCGCTTTCCGGCGAGCGCCCGCGTATCGCCCCACCTGGCCGCAACGGCGTGGTCGCCTTTGCAGTTTCGGGTGACATTACCAGCCCCGATCAACTTAACTCCTCGTTTAACGCGGCAGTCAGGCTTGGCGATCGCGGTGCTATCTCTGCCGCGGTGCTGGCGCCCGATGAGGCGACGGCGCAAAACAACGTGCTTTCGCGATTTTTCTCGACATTGAAGGAACGCTCGGGCGGCGTTGCCGGCGTGCTCGACGGCGTCATGGATGTTTGGGGACGGCTACTCGTGGGATACGGAGACATCCAAGGTTCGGCCGACGAACTTATGGACGAGATGATTAAAGACCTAGGAGGGGGCAGCGGTGCGTTGGGCTCCATTGCATCGTGGCTCGGCGATACCGTTTCGGCGTCCGTGGCGGCGCTGGGTTTGGAACCGTGCGACTTGCGCCTGCGAAAGCCGGTGCTGACCGATTCCGCCAACGTCATTAAGAGTCCGGGGTCTGACATTGCGGGTCTCTCTCAAACGCAAGACAAACTGCGAAGTATTCCGTTGGGCGTGACCGATCCCAAGGCGCTTTGCGAGGCGTTGGAATATCAAGTCGAACGCACCATTAGCGGTACGGTGTTCACACTTGCGGAGATTCCTCTGCCCGGCGGCGGCTCCATCCCGCTCACCGTCGATGTCGCCACGCTGGTTGGCGCTCTGGGCGGTGGGTCGTAATGAGTATCCGCATGCGTCTGCGCGAGGAGCGCGCCCAAGCGACGGTTGAGATGGCAGTGGTTACGCCCGTTTTGCTGGTGCTGGCACTCATCGTGTACAACGTCATGATCTTTGCCAGCGCTGTTGCGCGCTTCGACCGCGTGGTGCCCGACATCGTGTTGGCGCACGCCGTGGCGTCGGAGGGGGAGGGCGACGAAAGCTCTGCTGATGCCTCGGCGACGGTTCAGACTCAAATTCTGAATGCCATGGAAGGCTATGACTTGCAGATCGAAGTGTCGAGCGAGCAAGGCGCGGAGGCATCGGATGGTGGCCTGCTCTCCCTATCCGGTACGTTTAGGACCTACACCTGCACCATGCACTATGAGCCGTGGCCGACTTCTCTCAGCATCGCTGGCGTTCCGCTGGGGGCGCCGACAACGTTGTCGCACGAGCGTGCGGTGACGGTCGATCCATGGCGTCCGGGGGTGGTCATGTGACCGCGGTCTCGTCCTACATCGTCTACGCGCGGGCACTCAATAGGCTGGGTTGGACGCCGGCCGAGTTTGTGGTGGCGGAGTCGTTTGTCGTGCGCCTGCGCGGCATGCTGGGACGGCGTCCGGTTGCCGCCAACGGCCTGCCGCTCGTCATGGCGTTTCCACGCTGCTCTTCGGTCCATACGTGTTTTATGGCCTATCCCATCGACATCGCCTTCATCGATCGCGACGGCAATATCCTCGCGCGCTACGAAAACGTCCGCCCTTGGCGCATGTGCTCCTGCCCCGGCGCCTGGGCCGTACTAGAGCGTCCTTCAATCATTGTTTCGACCCCTGCTCTCCAACGCGTGCCGGCTTAAGAATTGGCGACAGTGGACTTTCGTCATACGAAATTGGGTAAGATGGAGGAGAAGATGCATGGATGTTGAGATTCATCCCAACGCTAAAAAGCACCTGACGGAAAAGCAGGTGCTTAGCGCTTGGCTTGCGGTTACTGAGTGCATTCGTCGCGAGTCGAAGGACGAGCCGCCGAGATGGCTTGCAATTGGATGGCTCCCAGACGGACGAAGCGTGGAGCTTGTCGCGGTCGAGCTTGTCCGTGGGTGGCTTATCATTCATGCCTTGTCTCCAGTCCAGAAGAAATTTTGGCAGGAGATTGAACAGGCTCGGCAAAGGGGTCGATGATGGGCAAGACGTATACGGCCGCTAATGGTCAGGTTGTAACGGATGAAATGATTGACGCGTGGTGCGAGTCGTACGAGCGCGGAGAGTTTCCGGATGGCGAACACACCGTTGGTGGGATCGTGCATGGACGGCCCCCGCTCTCAGGTGAGGGGACGGCAACGCTGTCGGTCAAGATTCCTCTGGGAATGAAGGAGGCCATTCGTCGACGGGCGGCTGCCGAGGGGATGACGCCAAGTGAGTTTGCCCGTGCGGCTCTGAGTGAAAAACTTCTTGCTGCCGGCTGATGCCTCTGACGTGCCGATTTATAGAACCGAGGCTGTGCTCAAAAACTTTTTTAAAATTCTCGGTTGACCGGAACGCGTCCTTGGTTATACTAATCAAGCCTTGAAACAAGGCACACCTCAAATGGCTGGGTAGCTCAGTTGGTAGAGCAGAGGACTGAAAATCCTCGTGTCAGGGGTTCGATTCCCTTCCCCGCCACCTTGAATTGACTAGGACCTCTGCAAAGGGGTCCTTTTCTTTTATTGAGGGCTCTGCGGAAATTGCGTCCCGGAATTTGGCTTCAGAGTGGGATGCGCTTTCCGGCGCTTACTTCCGACGTGCGTGCACATCTCGGGCCCGCCCGCTCAGACATTCCTCCCGCTTTTGCGCCACTTTACAGACCGTTCGGTCGTCTGTCCGCATGCGCGGGTATACTCAAAACGATACTTTTCCTATGCAATACGATGCAGGCTCGGCCTGCACGATCCGAAGGGGGCAGTGATGGAGAGGATACTCGGCGTTAATCTCTCTGGCTGGTTTATTCCCGAGCCTTGGGTGACCCCGTCGCTATACGCGGCGACCGGTGCATCCAACGCGGCCGAGCTGCAGGAGGCCATGGGCACCGCCGCCTATAACGAGCGCATGCGCCGTCATTACGAGACGTTTGTGAGCGAGGACGATTTCCGTCGCATGGCGCAGATCGGCCTCAACGCCGTGCGCCTGCCGGTGCCTTGGTATGCCTTTGGCTCACAGGAGTCCGATGCCTCCTACATCTCGGTTGTCGATTACATCGACCGCGCGATTGAGTGGGCTGCCAAGTACAACATTCGCGTGCTGCTTGACCTGGCGACTGTGCCCGGTGGCCAGGGCGATTCCAACGATTCGCCCGCCACGCCGGAGGCTGTTGCCGAGTGGCATTCGTCCACCAACGGTCGTCATGTCGCACTCGACGTGCTCGAGCGCTTGGCCGATCGCTACGGCGAGGCCGAGAGCCTGCTGGGTATTGAGCTGCTGGATACGCCGCAGATGAGTGTCCGCAAGAGCCTCTTCACCATGACGGATGGCATTCCTGCTCACTACCTGCGCAATTTCTATCGCGATGCTTACGAGCTCGTCCGTTCGTATATGCCCGAGGATAAGATCGTCGTTTTCTCGTCGTCGGGGCATCCCAGCGAGTGGAAGCATTTTATGCGCGGCGCCAAGTACAAGAACGTCTACATGGACCTTCACCTGTACCATTACCGCGACGAGCATGCGCTCGACATCACGAGCCCCCGCGGGCTGACGACGGCGATTTCGCGTAACAAGCGCGAGCTTAAAGAAGCGATTTCAACTGGGTTCCCCGTGCTGGTGGGCGAATGGTCGGGCGCGGCGATCTTTGCCAACTCGTCGGTTACGCCCGAGGGCCGCAATGCCTACGAGCGCGTGTTTATCGCCAATCAGCTGGCTTCGTTTGCGCCGGCTGCCGGTTGGTTCTTCCAAACGTGGAAGACCGAGAAGCGCATTGCAGCATGGGACGCCCGCGCGGCGCTCGGCACGCTCGAGCGCGGCATGATTGAATAGGTTGATATGACGCAAAACAGCGCCCATACGGGCAAACTCTATGTGGTCGGCACGCCCATCGGCAACCTGGGCGACCTGTCCCCGCGCGTTGGCGAAGCCTTTGCCGCTGCCGATGTCATCTGCTGCGAAGACACGCGTGTGACGTCAAAGCTGCTGATGCACCTGGGCATTTCCGAGCCGCTTGCCCGTTGCGACGAGAATGTGATCGCCAGCCGCGCCGCCGGCCTGGTCGACCGCCTGCTGGCGGGGGAGACCCTCGCCTTTGCCTCGGACGCCGGCATGCCGAGCGTGTCCGATCCCGGCCAGGCGCTGGTCGAGGCGGCGCGTGAGGCCGATGTGCCCGTCGAAGTTATTCCCGGGCCTTCTGCTTGCGTCACGGCGCTCGTTTCGTCCGGCATTCCCTGCGAGCATTTCTTCTTCGAAGGCTTTTTGGGTCGCAAGCACGGCGACCGCGTGCGCCGACTGCAGCGTCTTGCCGTGGTGCCCGGCGCACTCATCTTCTACGAGTCTCCACATCGCATCGTGGCGACGCTCGAGGCCGTGGCGGAGGTCTTTCCCCAACGTGAGGTTGCCGTCTGCCGCGAACTCACCAAGCTGCACGAGGAGGTCTTGCGCGGGCCCGCCGCCCAGCTCGCCGAGGAGCTGCGTGCTCGCGGCGAGGTAAAGGGCGAGATTGCGCTGGTCATCGCGCCGCCGAGCGAAGATGAGGAGGCCGGTATCGTGCCGGTTGGCGCCGCGGCAGCGGATCCCGACGAGGCTCTGCGCGAGGATATCCGCGCCGCGCTCGAGGAGGGAGAGCCCGCCTCTGCGGTGGCCAAGCGCCTGTCGCAGAAGTACTCGCGCCGTAAGCGCGATGTCTATGCCATGGTGCTCGATATGCAATAGATGGAGGATATCCAGCCCTTGCGCTAGAATCATCCCCTGTATGCAACGTTTTTCTGGAGGACAAACCCCATGGATCAAAGTAAGCCTTCGTTCTTTATCACGACGCCCATCTACTACGTCAACGCCGATCCGCACCTGGGCACGGCTTATTCCACCATCATCGCCGACGTTCAGGCCCGTTATCGTCGCTCCGCCGGCTATAACGTCAAGTTCCTGACCGGCATGGACGAGCACGGCGAGAAGGTCGCCGAGGCCGCAGCCAAGCACAACATGACGCCGCAGGAGTGGACCGACAGCCAGGCTCCGCACTTCAAGGAGCTTTGGAGCAAGCTCGAGATCTCCAACGACGACTTCATCCGCACCACCGAGCCGCGCCAGCATCATGCCGTGCAGTACCTGTGGGAGCGCATGAAGGAGTCCGGCTACCTGTATAAGGGCAGCTACGACGGTTGGTATTGCGTGCCTGACGAGACCTACTTCACCGATACGCAGGTCCAGAAGGGCGACGAGGAGTACGGCAGCGTCGGCCAGCACCTGTGCCCCGACTGCCACCGTCCGCTTGAGCGCGTGCAGGAGGAGTCCTACTTCTTTAAGCTTTCCGCTTTCCAGGACAAGCTGCTCAAGCTTTACGACGAGCACCCCGACTTTGTCGAGCCTGCGTTCCGCATGAACGAGGTTCGCAGCTTTGTCGAGGGCGGCCTTAATGACCTTTCCGTGAGCCGTACGAGCTTTGACTGGGGCATTCAGGTCCCGTTTGACGAGGGTCACGTGACCTACGTGTGGTTCGATGCGCTGCTCAACTATATGACGGCCGTCGGCTACGGTGTCGACACCGACGAGGCGCGTGCCGAGCTGGCCTATCGCTGGCCCGCGCAGTTCCACATCGTGGGCAAGGACATCATCCGCTTCCACTGCGTCATTTGGCCCGCCATGCTCATGGCCATCGGCGAGGCCCTGCCCGAGCACGTCTTTGCCCACGGCTTCCTGACCGTGCGCAATGCCGAGACCGGCAAGGCCGAGAAGATGTCCAAGAGCCGCGGCAACGCCATCGCTCCGCAGGACGTTATCGACATGTTGGGCGTCGAGGGCTATCGCTACTACTTTATGACCGACGTCGTCCCCGGCACCGACGGTGCCATCAGCTTCGATCGCATGGAGCAGGTCTACAACGCCGACCTGGCCAACAGCTGGGGCAACCTTATCTCGCGTTCGCTCAACATGAGCGGCAAGTACTTTGATGGTTGCGCGCCCGCCAAGCCCGCATCGTTCGATGCGTTCGACAACCCGCTGGCAAAGATCGCCGATGGTCTGGTCGAGCGCTACATGGCCAAGATGGACGTGCTCGATTATGGTGGAGCTAAGGACGAGGTCATGGAGCTCATCCATGCCGCCAACCACTACATCGAGGACTCCGAGCCCTGGGCGCTTGCCAAGGACGAGGCCAAGGCTGACGAGCTGGCGTTTGTGATCTACAACCTGCTCGAGGCCATCCGCATTGCCGCTCACCTGCTGATGCCGCTCATGCCCCAGACTTCTGCCGAGGCCCTGCGCCGCCTGTCCTGCGAGGACGAGGCCGCGAGCGACGACCTCAAGGGCATTTGCGCTTGGGGCCTGCTTGCCGGTGGTCAGCCCGTCGAGAAGGGCGAGCCGCTGTTCCCGCGTCTGGGCTAAGCCGCTGCGCGCCATATCGGCAATTTGCTGTTTAGCTGTAAGGGCATGGCCGCAACGGTCCATGCCCTTTTGCTTTACGATGCAGCCACCATGTTAAGGAGGCAACCATGACAACTTCGCCTTTGGCAAACCCCACGGCAACTAGGGAGCTGCTAGAGGAGTTTGGCCTTGCGACCAAGCATCGCCTGGGCCAGAACTTCCTGATCGACAACCATGTGATCGAACGTATCTGTGAGCTCGCTGAGCTTGCGGGCGATGAGCGCGTGCTCGAGGTCGGCCCGGGTTGCGGCACGCTGACGTTGGCCCTGCTGCAGGAGGCGGCGTGCGTTACGTCGATTGAGGCAGATCCCGAGCTCGAGCCGGTGCTCGATGCTCACGCCGCCGACTACGCCAACTTCCGCTTTATCATGGGCGACGCGCTTAAGGTGGGCCCGGAGCAGATTGAGCAGGCCGCCGGCGGCGAGCCCACGGTATTTGTCGCGAACTTGCCCTATAACGTGGCGGCGACAATCATCCTGCAGTTCTTCCAGACGATGCCCGCGCTCAAGCGCGCCGTCGTCATGGTGCAAAAGGAGGTTGCCGATCGCATTGCCGCAGTGCCGGGCAACAAGACCTATGGCGGCTATACGGCAAAGCTCGGCCTGTATGCGCAGGTGACGGGTCGCTTTGAGGTGCCGCCGCGTTGCTTTATGCCGGCGCCGCACGTGGACTCGGCCGTCGTGCGTATCGACCGTGTTGACGGCGTGGTACCCGAAGGACTCGATCGCGAATTTGTGGCCCGCGTGATTGATGCTGCATTTGCTCAGCGTCGCAAGACCATCCGCAATTCCATGAGCGCCAACGGTTTTGCCAAGGACGTGCTCGATGCCGCTTTTGAGGTTTGCGGTATCGCACCCACCACGCGCGCCGAGACGCTCGATGTTGCCGACTTTGTCCGTCTGGCCCGGGAGCTAATCCATGATGCCTAATGCCGAACGCGTGACGTTTACCAAGAAAAAGAAGACGGTTGCTTGTCCCGTGCCCTTGGCGCCGCTTGCCGACACGCATGCACATCTGCTTTCGTTTTGGGGCAAGGATGTGCCCGAGACGCTCCTGCGTGCCAAAGCCGCGGGCGTCGACCTGTTGGTGACGATGTTCGACCCCATTGCCGACAAGCGCAGCGTGGCGGACTATAGCGACTGGCTGGTGCGCGAGATTCTTCCGATGCAGGATATCCCGCAGATCAAGTATCTTGCCGGCGTGCATCCGTATGGCGCGCCGGACTATACCGACGACGTTCATGCACAGGTCGTTGCCGCACTTGATGACCCCTTATGCGCCGGTATTGGCGAAATCGGCCTGGACTATCACATGGACTATGACGACGATATCGCGCCGGCACCCCATAACGTGCAGATTGATTGCATGGCGCGCCAGCTCGAGCTTGCCGTGCGCCGCAATGTGCCGGTGGAGCTGCACCTGCGTCACGAGGACTCGGATGGGGAGCGCACCTCGCACGTTGATGCGTACAACGTACTGCGCGAGGTGGGTGTGCCCCAGGCTGGTTGTGTGCTGCACTGTTTTGGCGAGGACCGCGCCACGATGGAGCGCTTTGTGGATTTGGGCTGCTATATCGCCTATGGCGGTGCGGCCACCTTTAAGCGCAACGACGATGTGCGCGAGGCATTTGCGGCAACCCCACTCGATCGAATTTTGTTCGAGACGGATTGCCCGTATATGGCTCCGGAGCCCATCCGCGGTCTTGAATGCGAGCCCGCAATGATCTCCATTACGGCAAACACGCTGGTCAACGACCGTGTCGATCGTACCGGCGAGGATGCTGAGGCAATCGCGCAAGCCGCTTGGGAGAATGCCTGCAAACTTTTTCAAAAATAGTTCTTGCGTTCGTGGTGGCGCTCCGTTATTCTAATTCCTGCACGCGGGCGTGGCGGAATTGGCAGACGCGTACGGTTCAGGTCCGTATGGGGGCAACCCCATGAAGGTTCAAGTCCTTTCGCCCGCACCATTAAATGAAAGAGCTCCCAGCAATGGGAGCTTTTTTGTTATGGGCCTCTTGTTGATGTCATGTTGCTGCTTCGTGCGGGTATCCTAGTGCCAACGTGTGCCTATCAGAGGAGAGACCATGCTGTTGTCCGGTATCATCGCCGCCCTTACCAGCCTTTTGATTCCCATCATCATCCTGTTGCTGCTTCCTAACGCCTGCTATGTCGTTGAACAACAGCATGCCGTGATCATTGAGCGTCTGGGCAAGTTTAACCGCATCGTCAACGCGGGCTTCCACATGAAGGTGCCCGTGATCGACCGCAAGGCCGCCACGGTGAGTCTGCGCACCATGAAAAACGGTTTTGGCATCGACGTTAAGACCCAGGACAACGTGACCATCGGCCTTGAGGTCTCTGCTCAGTACCACGTGAGCTATGACATGGGCGCCGGCCCGGCAGATTCGGGCATCTACAAGAGCTACTATATGCTGCAGGAGCCCGTCGACCAGATGCGTGACTTCATCACCGACGCTCTGCGCTCTTCGATTCCCGTCTACACACTCGATGAGGTCTTTGCCAAGAAGGATGACATCGCCAAGGATGTCAACGCTACCGTTTCCGAGCAGATGGCTGCCTACGGCTTCACCCTCGTGTCGACACTCATCACCAAAATCGCGCTGCCGACCGAGGTCGAGAACTCCATGAACGACATCAACGCTGCCCAGCGCAAGCGCGCTGCGGCACAGGAGCTCGCTGAGGCCGACCGCATCAAGCGCGTCACCGAGGCGACCGCCGAGGCCGAGGCAATGGAAAAGGCGGGCGAGGGCATCGCCAACCAGCGCAAGGCCATCGCGCTGGGTATCAAAGATTCGCTCGAGATCATCCAGGAGACGGGTGTCGGCAATGACGAGGCCAACCAACTGTTCATGTTTACGCAGTGGTCCGAGATGATGACGGAGTTCGCTCGCACGGGTAAAACCTCGACGGTCGTGCTGCCGAGCGACTTTTCGCAGTCGGCCTCTATGTTCGAGCAGATGCTGGCTGCCGGTAAGGTTCAGAACGAGTCAAAGGAGTAGATGCGCGTGAAATACACCGTCGTTTGTGTTGGCAAGCTCAAAGAGCGCTTTTGGAAGGACGCCTGCGCTGAGTACACCAAGCGCCTGGGTGCCTATGCCAAGGTTGATATCCGCGAGGTGGCCGATATCGACCCGGCTAAGGCGGGCGGCGTGGATGCCGCGCGCGACAAGGAGGGGGCGGCGATTCTTGCTGCCTTGCCGTCTCGAGCGCATGTGATCCTGCTGGCCATTGAGGGCAAAGAGCGCTCGAGCGAGGAGTTTTCGGCGCGGCTCGATGATCTTATGCTGCGAGGCAGCAGCGACATTGCCTTTGTAATCGGCGGTTCGGACGGCGTGAGCGATGACGTGCGCGCCCGCGCCGACGAGATGCTCAGCTTTGGACGCATTACCTTGCCGCATAACCTGGCGCGCGTGGTGCTGCTGGAGCAAATCTACCGCGCCTGCAAGATCAGTCGTGGCGAGCCGTATCACAAATAGGTCGGCAATACGAAACAATGGCGTGGGACAATACCTTTCGTTTTGAGGAATGTGTCTGAAAGGACTATGAGATATGAAGATTGGATTTGTCGGTTTTGGCAATATGGCGAGCGCTATGGCCGATGGCTGGATCGCTGCCGGTGTAGCTGCGAGCGACATGTGCGCCTGCGCGGGTCGCTACGACGCACTGGTTGAGCGCTGCGAGGCACGCGGCATGGTCGCCTGCCACGATGCCGCCGAGG
>URTD01000011.1 GCA_900550735.1 uncultured Collinsella sp. | reverse complement strand
TACGTTCACTTCGCTGGCGACGGCTACAGGGACCTACACTCTGTAAAAGCGCCGGGCTGATAGTTGCTTTTTATTGGTAGGGGCTCTTGCTAGGTAGGGACACTTACTAGTGACAGGCTTCGCCTGTGCGCTTGGTTTACGCTGCGCTGGTTTCTTTGTATTCGAAGACTGGTTCTAGGAGGTCTTCGATGTTGCAGTGGAGGGCTTTTGCTATGGCTCTTACGCTTGTTACCGAAGCTTCATTGATGCTTCTCTGGCGCTGCTCGTACATTTGGATTGAGCGGAGTGACACATCCGATTCGTATGCCAGATCTTGTTGGGTTTTCTTGAGCCTCTTTCTTGCTAACGCAAGCTTGGTTTGCCTGGACGCTTTTTTCGCCATATCGCAGACGAGGCGAGCCACGCGTTCCTCCGAGGCTTCGTGCCAGGGGTAGTACAGACTGCGTAGCACATCGAATGGAACGACATGCAGCAAATCTTCGAAAGACTCTCCTAGGCGCCACTGAAGGTATGCCAATATCCAGCCTGTCCAATATTCCGGTGTCTTTTCGAATCGGTAGGTTCGATTTGGCATCGGCCTTGATTGATAGCCCGACCTTTCGGCGATAAGCGCGAACAGCTCAACGCCCGATTTTCCCGACACTACCCATGCGTTGCCGCATTCGAACTCGCGAGCTACGCCGCTCAAGCAAAAGAGTTCAGCAACTTCCGATCCTTCTGCTCCATAATCGTTAACGGCATAGTCAAAGCAGTCGCCGAGATTGTTCATTGCGTCCTCGAGGTAGTAGACGGGGTATGTCCTACTCGGCCCACGATCCGTTAACTCTTGGATCATTTAAATCAACCCTCCCTGCCATCAAATCCCTAATGTCGACACCATCAGAGTCAAATCCGTTTACCGTATCCAAGTACTTGCGCCGCGCGTTCTGCTCTCGCCCAAAGCGTTTGGGATAATACTCAAATCCCAAAGCCTGCCTCCAATCGCAGAATGTAATCGCTGAAAACGCACGCTCACTCATAAGCGCGTATTGAATACCTAGGTCTCCTAAAAAACTATCACTGAGGTGATACAGATAGGGGCTTTTGAAAGGTTAGGCCTGATTAGAGGCAAGCCTCGGCGATGCGCTTTTTGAGTTCGTCGATGCCGGTGCCGGTTTGGGAGCTTGTGATGATTACGTTTTCGGCCGGGACGTTGAGCTGCTTTTTGATGGCTGCTGCCTGGCGGGCCTGCTGGGTGCGGCTGAGCTTGTCGGCCTTGGTGAGGCAGACGATGAAGTTGAACTCGTTGCCCTGCAGGTAGTCAATCATGTCATGGTCGAGTTTACTGGGGTCGTGGCGAATGTCCACCAGCGACACAACCAGGTTAAAGCTGCGCTCGGAGTCGAAGAAGTCGCCAATGAGCTCGGCCCAACGGTCGCGCTCGGCCTTGGAACGGCGGGCGAAACCGTAGCCTGGCAGGTCCACAAAGTGCACGTCGTCGGCCTCGAAGAAGTTGATGTTGCTCGTCTTGCCCGGCGTACTCGAAACCTTCACCAGGTTCTTGCGGCCAAAGAGCTTGTTCATGATGGACGACTTGCCCACGTTGGAGCGGCCGACAAAGCTCACCTCGGGGCAGGTGGACTCGGGGATCTGCGAAACCTTGCCGTAGCTGGCGACGAACTTGGCAAGCTGATAGTTAATGGAATCGGCCATGGACACTCCTTGGTCGTAGGTTCTTACAAATAGACGCGCTATTGCGCAGCGGCAATGCGGCGGACGATATCGAGCGTGATGTCACTTGCGACACGCGCGTACTCGAACAGATCGAACTCTCGCTCGCAAATTGCATCGTACGCCTCGTCACAATTATCGCTGATAGCGCGCAACACCAGGCAATCGACACCATTTTTGGTTGCGACATGGGCAATTGCCGCGCCCTCCATGCCGACACAATCGGCATGCGTCGCCTCGATAGCGTCGTTGCGCATGGTGGCGCCCGTCACAAAGCGGTTACCCGTGGCAATCGTGCCGACCAGGAACTGCTTGGTGCCCTCATTCGAAGCGACTGCATTTGTCGAAGCGTCAACAAACCCACGCTCAGCAAGCACTTCGGCGGCAATATCGACCAGCGCGGGCGTCGAGCCAAACTCCTCGAGCCCCGGTGCGGACTCGGCGATAAGCGCGGTATCGGTATCCAGATAGCGTAGGCGTTTGCCAATGACCACGTCGTCGATATGGAGCTTGGGGTTCAAACCGCCCGCAATGCCCGAAAACACAACAGCCTGCGGAGCATACTTGCTAATGAGGTGCTGTGTTGCAGCGGCGGCGTTCACCGTGCCCATGCCCGCCGTTGTGGCGACAACTGTCAGGCCGTCGAGCTCACCGCTCACAACGGTCAAGCCTGCCTCCCGTGCCTCGCAAACGTCGCTCAGCTCTTCCTTAATCTGCATGATCTCTTTTTCGAGCGCACCGATAATCGCAATGGTAGCCATGCCATTCCCCAAACCTATTCGAAATTCTCAACCACGGTATGGTACCAGCATTTTGTTTGACCTCGTCAAACGAACACGCTAAGCCAGTGCAGCTCGCGTATCAAACAGAGCCTTTGCAATCGCGGCCGTAACCTCGCTCGAGCGGTCGCTCCACGGCATCGATGTCATGATACCCATGACATAGGTACAGCCATCGATGTCGATAAGGCCCGCATCGCATGTCGAGTAGTAACCATCCTCGCTAATCCAGCCTGCCTTGTTGCGCACCAAAACCTGCTCGTCCGCAATGCCATCGCGAATAAACGAGCGCGATGTTGATGCCAGAAGGCCCGACAACCACTGTGAAGTCTCGGTATCCATGCTCAGATACTCGCTCATCTCACGCCATAACCTCGCAGAAGTGCGCGGGCAGTAGGTCGGAAAATCACTCATCGGATTCAGTGCCGTTTCGTCATCAACACCCAGATTGGCAATCCAATCCTCATAGCCATCATGGTCAAACGCCGCGCGTAACGCGATAAACGAATCGTTGTCCGAGTTGACGACCGCGGCCTCGATAAGGTCACGCACTGTCTGCCAGCCCATGCTGTAACCACCATACGTGGCTAAAGGCCCATCGAGCGACACCTGCCCCGACTCGACCAACGTCTCGCAAATATAGAGCGCATACAGCGCTTTGTAGCTGCTCGCTCCATACACCTCGACATCGGCGTTATACGTCACGCCCCTACCGCTCGATAGGTCGTAGAACACTACACCCACATCGCCCAGCTCCTGCGCCCGACACAGGGCATCCTGAAGCGAGGCAAGGCTCTCATCCTCCAAGGCAGGAGTCTTGTTATCCACCAACGAGAAGGTCCGAACGGTATCACCCGAAGGGATATCGTTGAAGTCCGCCTTCGAAAGTCTCGTCTTGAGATCTGCCGTCGACAGAGCTTGATCTGCCGACGCTTTGGACTTTGAAACCTTCTCGTTTTGCAGCTGTACCGTTGACGCATCTGGGCGCCCCGTTCGCTCCGAGGCGTAGGTTTTAACGGTAATTCCGAGGATAATAACCGCCGACGTTAGCATCCCAATGGCGGCAATCTTCCTCACGCGGATGCGAGCGCCGGCAAGGCCACGCGAAGACGTGCCCTTCGTCTTATATCTGCTGCCATGCTGCGGCACATACTCGTCCCGCGATGCGATGTTTCGCACGTGGTCTCCTGACTGCCACCGTTTATATACGAGCAGCATGATACCGAGCAGGCATTTCTTTCCAAAGATATTCAGCGGCGTTTAAGGTGTCTTTAAAGAAACCACAAGCGTATTTATCCAAATGGCACGATTCTGTTGCGCATCTCACCGCAACCCAGAGAGCAGTCTTTTTAGGACGGGGCTCTTTAGCAATCAACTAGGTGCCCAGGGGCACTAATTTAAGTCTGTCCCCAATGAGTGCCCTTGGGGAACGAAAATGGCATGCTATCCGATAGCGTTTTTGAGCTCCGCACGGCGCTTTTTCATGCCGGTCATAACGGCATTGCGCAGCTCGGGCATGCGCGCGGTATCCATCTGGGGAACACCCTCGAGCTTATAGGGAATCCCCAGCTGCTCGTACTTGACGACACCCATGGTGTGATACGGCAGCATTTCCAGGCCCACCACGTTGTGCCATGGAGCGATCAGACGACCGAGTGCCTCGCACTCCTCAACCGTATCGGTAATGCCGGGCACCACCACGTGGCGGATAACGACCTTAATCTTGCGACGGGCAAGCTCATCACCAAACGCCAGGATGCGTGCGGGATCGCAACCGGTCAGCTTTTTATGCTCGACCGGGTCGGCATGCTTAATATCGAGCAGTACCATGTCGGTCTCGTTGAGCACGGCATCGAACTTCTCGGGATGCTGAGGGTCGAAGGCGTAGCCACAGCTATCCAGGCAGGTATGCACACGACCATCGGGGTTGTTGTGCATTGCACGGAACAGGTCGGCCAAAAACTCGGGCTGCAGAAGCGGCTCGCCGCCGGACACCGTAATGCCACCGCTGCGATAGAACTCGTGGTTACTCTGGAACTCATCCATCAGGTGTTCGACGGTCACCATGGTGCCGCCGTTGACCGACCAGGTATCGGGATTGTGGCAATACGCGCAGCGCATGGGACAGCCCTGAACAAACACCACGAAGCGGATGCCGGGTCCGTCGACCGTTCCCATCGTCTCGATCGAATGCACGCGGCCAAGGGCAAACGCAGAGTCCTCGGGACGAGCGTCCACACCCTCAAGCGTCATTTCTGCCATTCGCGCTACCTTGCCTCTCCTTGGATGCAACCAATTAAAATGCCAGAGTCATTCTAGCCCATGCGTTTGCGTTTAAACGTCTCGGACTAGAACGGCACGTTTTAATCTATCCCCCATCACCATGGCTGGGGGCTACGTCGAGATGTCAGGCTGAAGAACGCTCGCCTGCGGCCTTTACGCCTTAAGCGTGAGCACCGCACCGAAGGCGGTCGGGCCGCAATGGCTCGAGATGACGCCGCCGACCTGAGTCCAGGTAACGTCCTTAAAGCCCAGATCATGCGCATAGACCTCCATGTCATCGCGCAGCTCCTGGGAAAGGCCCACCGAATACGCCAGGCCAATGTGCGAGTAGTCAATCTCGCCCTTCGCAACCATGTGGTCAATAAAGGCGCGGGCGCACTTGAGCATAGAGCCGCGGAACTTCTTGGTCGCCACGAACTTGCCGCCCGTCACCTCAATGCAGGGCTTAATCTTGAGCAGATGGGCGCCAAGGAATGCGACGTTGGACAAGCGACCGCCCGCCTTAAGAAAGGCAAGATCGGTAGGAACAAAGCCCAGCAGCACGCGGTCCATGACGGAATTCGTAAATGCAAAGATCTCGTCGACGGTGGCATCGGGGTGAGCCTCGATGTATTTGGCGGTCTCGACGACAACGAGCGACTGGCCTACCGAGACAAAGCGCGTGTCCATAGAGAACACGTAGTCGCGACCCTTGGCGGCGATCTTCGATGATTGATGCGAGCAGGTCGTGGCCTCGGAATACGTGAGATGCAGAATAGTCGCATCGGGCTGCTCAGCGTGAATGCGGTCGTACACGTGAGCAAAATCCGCAGGCGCGCAGCCGCTGGTCTTGGGCATCACGCCAAACTCGTTGCAGCGCGAATAAATCTCGAGCGGATCGATCGAGCCGTCCTCGACGGTCTCGTCACCAATCGTGACATGCATGGGCACGCGCACGATGCCGTAGCGCTCGCAGAGCTCCGGCGTCACATCCGACCCAGACTCAGCCACGATTACGTACTTGCCCATTATTATCACGACCCATCTCGACATTGGCTTTTCAATACATGGCACGCGCCGCCGCACTGTTGCACAACGGCGTCCAAGCGCCAAAGAGACGCCGCCCCTTGCACACAACAAAGGACAGCGTCTCCCTGGAAAACTCCGTGCTTATCTAGGATTCCACACGGTTTATTAAGGAGGGTTACTTATTCCGCAAACGGTCGCTATATGCGGTAAGCGGTAGTTGGCCGCGACAACTGCGACACATTCCGTCCAGCAAATCCAATCGTGCTCCACGCACGGTTAATGCACGAGGCGGTAGAAATTCATCGATGCCGCACCCTCGGCGTGCAGCTCCATCGCCGGAACCGCCGGCGAATAGGTACGGCTCGTAAGTGCCGCCTCGCCGCCATTTGCAAAAATCTCGACCATCGTAGTGTCCGAAAGCACGCGCAGGTCGCGAAGCTCGCTGAGCTCGATCGACCTCTGGTCGCGCCCATAGCCTTCGTCACCCATGTCGAGGGTAAGCATCCCGTCTGCATAGCGCACAAAGACACCCTTGCGGATTTCGAGCTCGATCACCTGGGCGCCCTCACAGGAAACCACAAGATCAAACAGGCGGCCCGGCTCCTCAACGGTTTCACCGCCTGTCGCGCAAACGCAGTCGCCGCGCATCCTCTCAATCTCGTGCACCGGCTGCTGACAGAGCTTACCATCGCGCATGCTCAGTTTTCTCGGCACCGTCAACGCGCACTGCCACCCGCGCGCCACCGTCGGGTTTTCCGCCGTCGCATCGGGGCAACCCGACCATCCGATCATCAATCTCCGGCCTACAGCATCCTCAAAGGACTGCGGAGCATAGAAATCAAAACCGGCATCGACCATCGGGGGCATGCCCTTCCCGACGATTTTAAAGCTCGGCGCCTCCCAATCGGCCTCGATGGGGAACCACACGCACTGATGCGGATTGCGGTAACGCCAACCATCGGCAGGCACACCCTGCGGACAGCAAACGAGAATAAGCTCGCCATCGAGCTCAAACAGATCGGGGCACTCCCACATAAAGCCAAACTTCTCGCCCAACTCAATGCGCGTCGCATAGCTCCAGTCCTCAAGATTGCGCGAGGTATAGACAAGCACGCAGCCACGGTCGTCTTTCGTACGAGCGCCCAGAACCATGTAGTAGATACCGTCGTGTTCAAGGATCTTGGGGTCGCGCACGTGCGTACCGATATCGTCGGGGTAATCGACCGGCCCAACAGCTATGCGCTTCTCGCCCAATTCGTCGGGATTCTCGGCAACCATATGAATCTGGTTTTGCTCACGGCCCGTCAACACGTAGTCGTAATCATCACGGTCAAAATGCTTAACGTTGCCGGTATAGAAGTAGTGAATCTTGCCATCACGTACAAAGGCAGAACCAGAATACGCTCCACTCGAATCCAAATCGGAATCGGGGAACAGCACGGGACCGTGATTCTCGTACGTCACAAAATCCTTTGTCGTCAGATGGTTCCAAAGCACTGGACCGCCATGCGCAGCATCGAACGGATCGTATTGATGATAGATGTGATACGTATCACCAATCTGAACCAAACCATTGGGGTCGTTGAGCCAACCAAGCTCAGGCTCCACATGGAACAAAAGCCTATCGGGGTCGGACGCGATGCGAGCCGCCGTCTCATCCTGTCCGGCACGCCACTGCTCATAGTCCGCACGCATCACCTTGTTTTTTTGATTAAACATCGCCATTGACCTTCTCGTCTATAGGAAAGGACGCTCGACTCACACGAGCCGAACGCCCTTCCCCAAATGGACTTATCCGCACATTACGCTGAACGGCTCAACTAGAAGCTAACGTCGAAGCCAGCGCCAGCGCCCTCTTCATCGGTGGTCGGCACGCCCTTTGCCTTGTTGTAGGCAAAGATCAAGACGATCGGCACGATGAAGGCGATGAGATTGCCAGCCACATACCACACGAGCGTCTCGGGCGTAACGATGAGCAGGCCAAGCACGCCGGTCAGACCCTGACCGATGGCGCGCACCTCAAAGAGCTTCACGAAGGCACCGCCGCAGCCTGCACCGATGCAAGCGCAGATGAACGGGATGATCGAGTAGCGCATGTTTGCAGCAAAGATTGCGGGCTCGGAGATACCGACCAGCGTCGGGATAAAGGACGACATGCAGATGTTGCGCTCTTTGGAATGCTTCTTGTGAATGAGGTACATGCCGATGGCGCCGCCGCCCTGGGCGATGATGGAAACCGACCAGATTGCCTGGATGTAGTTGAAGCCAGTCGTGGCAACGAGGTTTGCCTCGATACCCTGGATGAACTGATGCGTACCGGTAACGACGAGCGGCTGCAGGAATGCGGCGAAGACAAAGGCACCGAAGACGCCCATCCTGTTGTACAGGATATCGATTACGCCGGCGAGGACGTCGCCGATCAGGTTGCCGAGCGGGCCGAACACGGTGAACAGGGCGACGTTAGCAAGAATCAGGGTAACGGTCGGGACAAAGACGAACGAAACGACCTCGGGGATGTACTTCTGGGCAATCTTTTCGACCTTGGCCATAAACCAGGCAGTCAGGATTGCAGGGAACACGCCGCCCTGGAAAGCAACCATGGGAATGGAGAGCGGACCGAAGTTCCAGTACTCAGCACCCGTCGGGTCCATAACGAACGTGTTACGGTTCATAAGGCTCGGGTGAACCATGACGATACCGACGAGGATGCCCAGGATCGGGTTACCGCCAAAACGCTTGACCGCGCTGTACATAACCAGGACAGGTAGGTAGTCGAAGGTGGTGGCGATAATGGCAAAGAAGCTTGCGAGGTTCTTGAGGAACTCGCTGTGATCGGCGAGGCTGCCCTCCATGCCAAAGAGGCCGTTGGCAACAATCAGCGACTTAAGGCCGATGATGATAGCAGCGCCGACGAAAGCGGGAATGATGGGGATAAAGATGTCCGAGAATACCTTGAGGACCGAGAAGAACTTGCCCTTCTTGTCCGCCTCGGCGCCCTTGACCTCGGAAGCGCTGATCTCCTTAACGCCCGTCAGAGCCATAAACTCATCGTAAACCTTGTTGACGGTACCGGTACCGAAGATGATCATGAGCTGGCCGCTGTTGTACAGCACGCCCTTGACGCCATCGATGTTCTCGAGCTCGGCCTTGTTGTACTTGCTCGTATCCTTGAGCACCAGACGCAGACGCGTAACGCAATGCGTGGCGCCCTCGATGTTCTCCAGACCGCCGACGTTATCGACGACTTGCTGAGACACTACTTTGTAGTCCATGTTCCTCTCCATTCCCTTACGAAATCATAAAACGTTTTGATGCCATTACAGAGACGCGATCGTTGCATTTGCGCACTTGAGCGTACCGTCGGTGACCGTCAGTGCCACACCCTGGCCCTGCTTATTGCAGAAGCGCGCGTTAAGCGCAACATCATCGACAAAGATGGTCGCGATATCGTCGTCAACGACCAGGCGCACATGATGAGTGCCCTCGCCCTTAAAGAACAACGGACGCTCGAGGCCCATGTTGTTGACCTGGAACCACGGATACTGGGGGGCCGCCGTAAACTCGAGCTTGCCCTCACGCAGGTTGGCGCGGAACTCATAGGCAAGACCGGACTCGGCGTCCTCGGCAAGCTTCACCGAGAAGCCGGCAGCGTCACCGGCGAGCTCGATGTCGGCATCGAGCATATAGGTGGAACCGGCATCCGCGGCGAGCACCTGCTCGACCTTGCCCGACTCGCAGGAAAGCTCAAAGGCCTCGACTGCCTTAGCCTCGCCAAAGGCGCCAAGCATGCTGTCAGGGAGCTTGGTGCCGAGCGTTCCGTCGGCACGCTGAACGATCTCGAGAGGCATAAAGGTGCCACCCCACAGGTAAGAGCTGGGATCGCCACCCTCGTCACGCGTAGGAACCCAACCAAAGAGAACGCGGCGCTCGCCATCAAATGCGGTACGCGCGGCATAGTACGCGCGGCCATCGAATGAATCGTCAGCAGGAGTGATCCAAGGACCGTTGATGGAGCGAGACATGCGGTAACGGGTCTTGTTGCCATCACTGTACTCGGAGAACACCAGATACCACCAGTCGCCCATCTTAAAGAGATCAGGCATCTCGAACATGGTGTAAAGGCCCGGATTCCACCAGTCGCCCTGGAACTCCCAGGTATCCAGGTCCTTGGAGGTGAACTTGACCAGACGCCCGGTCATCAGACGCTTGTCCTCGCCCACGCGCGTGCCGAGGATGAGCATGTACTCTTCGTTCTCCTCATCCCAAAGCACAAAGGGATCGCGCCAGTTGCGGTCATCGTAACCTTCCTGGGGCGGAAGCAGCGTCTCGGCGATGTTCTTCTCCCACTTGACGGCGTCGTCACTCGTTGCGTGAAGAAGAACCTGCTTCATCAAGCGTGCGCGGACCTTATCGCGATTGCAACCAGTGTAGAGCGCATGGTACTTGTCGCCCACCTTAAACACCGTGCCGGCATAAACATACTGGTCGACTTCCTCGTCGCCGCCACGCTCAAGGCTCTCGCCAAAGTCCTTGTAGTTGACGAAATCCTTGGTCGTCGCGAGTGCCCAGCCAAACGGCTCTCCGAAAGGTTCGGGGTTACGCGTGTCACGCTGATGATAGAGATAGAACGTGCCGTCCTCGCCGTACGGCATGATGTCGCCTACCCAAATTCCCTCAGGCTGGTAATACACCTTGTGCATCCGAGACTTCCTTTCCACGACATACTAACTCGGTACAATGGCAAGATATGTCAATCGTTTTCATATGTCAAACGTTTTCACACCAATACGTCTTTTCGCAGTTCCAGTCGTCGGCAAACGGTTGACATATGCCGGTGAACGGTCACCAGAGGCGTTTGAGGAATTCTTTTGGCACGGGATGAACTACGCGGTTTTGCCCTCAATGAGTTCAACGGGGAGCTTGATATTCGATTCGGGATTATCGCCGTTAATAAGAGCGATGATGGATTGCGCCGCGAGCTCTCCGATGCGATCGATATCTTGACGTACGGTTGTTAAGTCAGGCATAAACGTCATAGTTCGGCGGGCACCATCCGCGCCCACGACCTTAATATCGTCTGGAGCGCTCAAGCCGCGCTGCTTCATCACGTTGAGACAGATGGCCGCCATCGTATCGTCTCCCGCAAAGATGCCGTCAATATCGGGGTTCTCATCGAGGATCTTCGCAACGACCGCGCCCTTTTCGTCGTCGGGCTTAACGAACTCAACCTCACGGACAAGCGCGGACAAACCGGCCTGCTCAACAACATCGAGGTAGGCATCGGTACGCTTATTGGCAGGCATGCGCATGCGGCTATTGCTGCGCAGGCACAGGATACGCCTGCAGCCGTCATCAATCAGACGGCGCGTGGCGAGCTCGCCAATGCCATAGCTGTCACTTGCAATCTGGACAGAGCCCTCGCCAAGATCGCAGTCGATGCCAACCAGGCTCAAGCCCATCTCGGCATATGCCTCGGCACCGATATTGAGGGAGTTGACGATGACGCCGTCGACCATATTGCGGCGGAGCATGTCAATATAGGAACGCTCAAGATCGGGTCGATTGGCGCTGTTGCACAGCAACATCTTAAAGCCGTTTTCCGCTAACGTGCGCTCGACCGCCTGCACAACCTGAGCATGGAACGGGCTGCTCACAAAGGGAACGATCATACCGATAAGATTCAGGCGACCGTTGAGCATGGCACGGGCGATATCGTTGGGCGTATAGTTGATGCGCTCCATCGCGGCATGGACCTTATCGCGGGTCTCTTGGCTAATATAGCCGCGATTATTAAGCACGCGAGATACCGTAGTAGGCGAAACCCCCGCCACCGCCGCAACTTCCTTGATGCCAGGCTTAGCCGTATCCTTAGAACGAGCACTCTCGCGAGCCATAGCACCCTCCCCCATCAACATGTCATACGTTTACATACGAACAAAGCATACCCCAACAACAGCGGGAAGACGGTAACAGCACAAGTAAGTAAACGACTCATCCAACTAATTAGGAGAGTTCCGCCTAAAGGGTGACTACACAGGACCCCAGCCGGGGCTGTTTGGGCTACCTCCCAAAACATTCCGCACTGATATTTTCTGTATTGAAGACGTCGATGATGCACCCGTATACCATTGACGTCGACACCATCAGATGCGGACCGCGCGGTGACCCCACATTCCGCTGGCGCCCATGGGGCTGCCCTCGTTTCCTGACATGTCCCGCGCGGGCCGCGGCGAGCCGAGACCGCCGCATGACCTAATAGGAGCATGGAGCGATACCGCGGACCCGAACAACCGCATTCTATCGCGCCCCGTCAGTGTGCCGTCTGCCCGGTCCAGGCGAGCACGGAAAGAACGGAGCGAGACATGCAAAACGAATCGACACCCGGCGCCCGCGGGCCGGTCTTCTGCGGGGTCGACACCCACGCCGACTCGCACTGGCTGTGCGTCCTGGACTGGAGGGGCCGCAGGGTCCTGTCCCGCCGGTTCCCCGCCGACGCGGCGGGATACGAGGCGCTCGCCGGGGCGATCGCGGCGGCCGGGGAGCCGGCCTGCGTCGCGATGGAGGGGACGTCGTCCTACGGGGCGGGCCTCACCAGGCACCTCGCGTCGCTGGGGATGCCCGTGCGCGAGGCGCTCTCCCCGGCGGGGACGCAGAGGAGGCGCCCGGGGCAGGGAAAGTGCGACGAGGCGGACGCGGAGAGGGCCGCCCGCGCGGCGATGTCCGGCTCGAAGCTCGGGACCCCCAAGAGCCAGGACGGGTGGGTCGACGGGGTGCGCTGCATGCTCGCGGCGCGCTCCGGGGCGGTGAAGGCGCGGACCTCGGCGATCAACACCGCGAGGTCGCTGCTCACCACCGCGCCGGAGGGGCTCAGGTCGAGGTTCCGCGGCATGGGAGGGCCGAGGCTGATGGAGGAGCTCCCCTCCGTGCGCGCCGAGGGCGCGCTGGGCGCCGCGCTCGGCGCGCTGGCGGACCTGTGGGCGGCGGCGCGCGACGCGGCGCTCGACATGGAGCGCGCGATCGAGGCGTCCCTGGAGGAGAACTGCCCCGCGCTGCTGGCGATGTACGGGTGCGGGCCCGTGAGCGCGGCCAAGCTCGCGGTCGCGGCCGGGGACAACCCGGGCAGGCTGCGCTCCGAGGCGTCGTTCGCGGCGATATGCGGCGCCTGCCCCGTCCCCGCCTCGAGCGGCAAGACCGTGAGGCACAGGCTCAACAGGGGCGGCGACCGGCAGGCGAACAGCGCGCTGCACGAGATCGCGAGGCAGAGGGTCATGCGCGACCCCGAGACCGCCGAGTACGCCGAGAGGGCGAGGGCGCGGGGAAAGAGCGACAGGGAGGTCATGAGGTGCCTCAAGCGCTACGTGGCCAGGGAGGCGTACCGGGCGCTGATGCGCCCGCACGAGATCAGGAGGCCCGAGGACGCCTCGGAACTCGTGGCGGCCAGGCGCGCGGCGAAGGTCAGCCAGGTGAGGGCGGCGTCCATACTGGGCACCAGCGAGAAGTACATCTCGATGCTGGAGAGGGGCCAAAGGGAGCTCAAGCCCATAAGGAGGGCCTACGAGGCATGGGTCGAGGCCGGACTTCCGCTCGATTGGGACAGGCAGGCCTTCGAGGCCGAGCGCAAGATGGATTCTAAAAAACACCTTGCCAAATAGGAGCGTCAGGACGCAAAGAGGCTCCGCAGCGCGAAGTGCGCAGCGAGCCTCTTTGCATGTCCGAGGACACCAATTTAATTTAGCGTGGTTCCCTAAAGGACGACAACGCAGGAGACCCGGCAAGGCCGGGAGCACTTTGTCTCGCAAACATTCCGCAGCCGCGAAGCGGCGAGGACGTTTGAGAGGCAAAGTGCGTAGGCCTTACCGGGTCTCCGGTGGGAGTTAAACCCCTTTAGAACTTGTCGTGGAAGGTACGCGCAATGACCTCGTCCTGCTGCTCCTTGGTGAGCGTGTGGAAGTTCACGGCATAGCCGGAAACGCGGATGGTCAGCTGCGGGTACTTCTCGGGGTGAGCCTGAGCGTCGAGCAGCGTCTCACGGTTGAAGACGTTGATGTTCAGGTGGTGGCCACCCTTCTCGGCGTAAGCGTCGAGCATGTGGACCAGGTTATCGGCCTGAGTCTCGGAAACTTCAGAAACCTTCATAATGTGTCTCCTTCGATTAATAGGCGCCGGCCGAAACCGGCGCACTAATCAGTAATCGTTATTGTTAGTATAGCACTAACAATAGTTACTCGCCCAGCTGATCAAGGTCGATATCGCCAAAGAACACCTGATCCTCCTTGCCGAGCGCACTCGGGATGATGGAGAAGGTGTTGGAGATGCCGTCCTGAGCATCGCGGAACGGGAGCTTGGAAACCGAAGACAGCGAAGCGATGGCGCCGTGGCTATCGCGCTTGTGCATGGGGTTAGCACCCGGGGCGAACGGCTGACCAGCCTTGCGGCCGTCGGGCGTAGAGCCGGTCTTCTTACCGTATACGACGTTGGAGGTAATGGTCAGAACCGAGGTCGTGGGCACGGAGTTGCGGTAGGTGTCGTTCATGCGGATGTACTCCATGAACTGGTGCACAACGTCGTGAGCGATCTGGTCGACGCGGTCGTCGTCGTTACCGTACTTGGGGAACTCGCCCTCGGTCTCGAAGTCGACGATGATGCCGTTCTCATCACGGACGGGGTGGACCTTGGCGTACTTGATGGCGGACAGGGAGTCAGCCACGACGGAAAGGCCAGCGATGCCCGTAGCGAACCAGCGATGAACGTGCTTGTCGTGCAAAGCCATCTGGATGCGCTCGTAGCAATACTTGTCGTGCATGTAGTGAATGATGTTCAGCGAGTTGACGTACACGCCAGCGAGCCACTTCATCATGTCATTGTACTTGGCCACAACGTCGTCGTAATCGAGCGTATCGCCCTCGACGGCGCGATACTTGGGGCCGACCTGCTTCTTGGAGACCTCGTCAACACCGCCGTTGAGTGCGTAGAGCAGGCACTTGGCCAGGTTGGCGCGGGCGCCGAAGAACTGCATCTCCTTGCCGATGCGCATGGAGGACACGCAGCAGGCGATGCCGTAGTCGTCGCCGTGGTAAACGCGCATGAGGTCGTCGTTCTCGTACTGGATCGAGGAGCTGGCGACAGAAGTCTTGGCGCAGAACTTCTTGAAGTTCTCGGGCAGACGGGTCGACCACAGAACGGTCATGTTGGGCTCGGGGCTGGTGCCCATGTTCTCGAGCGTGTGCAGGTAGCGGTAGCTCATCTTGGTAACGAGCGTACGGCCGTCAACACCCATGCCGCCGATGGACTCGGTGACCCACTGCGGATCGCCGGTAAACAGGGCCTGGTACTCGGGGGTACGGGCAAACTTGACCATGCGGAGCTTCATGATGAAGTGATCCACGAACTCCTGGATCTGCTCCTCAGTGAAGGTACCGTTGGCAAGGTCGCGCTCAGCGTAGATGTCGATGAACGTGGAGGTACGGCCGATGGACATAGCGGCGCCGTTCTGCTCCTTAACGGCAGCGAGGTAGGCGAAGTACATCCACTGGATGGCCTCCTGCGTGTTGGTAGCAGGGTTGGAAATATCGAAACCATAGGTCTCGGCCATCATCTTGAGCTCGCCGAGGGCGCGGATCTGCTCCTGCAGCTCCTCACGGTCGCGGATGTTGTCGGCGGTCATGACCGTCGGGGTGGAAGCCTTCTGGGCCTCCTTGTCCTTGATCAGGTAGTCGACGCCGTACAGGGCAACACGACGGTAGTCGCCGATGATGCGGCCGCGGCCATAGCCATCGGGCAGACCGGTGATGATGTGAGCCGAGCGGCAAGCACGCATCTCGGGGGTGTAAACATCGAAGACGCCGGCGTTGTGGGTCTTGCGCTCGAAGGTGTAGCGCTCGACAACGTTCTCGTCGACCTTGTAGCCGTGCTGGCTGGCAGCCTGGCAAGCGATGCGGATACCGCCGTTGACGTGCAGAGCGCGCTTGAGCGGCTTGTCAGTCTGGAGACCGACGATGGTCTCCTTCTCGCGGTGGGCGTTATCGATGTAGCCAGCGGGGTGGCTCACGATACCCGTAACGGTCTTGGTGTCCATATCGAGGACACCGCCCTGCTCGCGCTCCTTAAGCAGCAGGTCGAGAACCTCGCCCCACAGCTCCTTGGTACGCTCGGTCGGGCCGGCGAGGAACGACTCGTCGCCCTCATAGGGGGTGTAGTTCTTCTGGATGAAGTCTCGGACGTCAACCTCTCCCGTCCAAATGCCTTCTTTGAAGCCTTCCCATGCCTCCTGCATTGTGTAACCACGCTCCTAGTTACGTGTAATGCGGCGCTCTCTCACACCGCTGCTTATTGAATTCTTGAATTTTCGGTTTGCACTACCGGCTTCTTCCGTTCTTCACCACACGTTGGTGCAGGGAAAAACGTTTGTCCACCTTGGAACTGCAACCCAAAACCCAAGATTTCACCCGTTTGAGAAGGATAACATAGCGACCCTCTCCATCTGGGCTGTTATATGTTTCTTTTTTTATATCATAAGGGCGTTTTTTACAAACCCGCAGGAAATGCGAGCGCGAACAACTACCGTTCACCGATTTGTATGTTATTTTTCCTTGCCTTTGTACGACGTTCGCTCTAGCTGTTATGCCAGCTTTAGCAGGGTAAAGTGTCACAGAGACCCTACAGAAACTGCAGGGCGGCCACAGGATCCCCCGTGGCCGCCCTGTGGCGTAGCTAGTTTTTAGCTTTGATTGCCGCTTGGCATTAGGCGGCTGCAGCGGCCTTGTCGGTCGTTGCCTTGCTGTTGCCCTGGCCCTCAAAATGCTTGTAGCACCAGCTGGTGACCAGCGGGGTCAAAATAGCCGTCACGATTGCGCAGGCAGCAACCTGTGCCGTAGCCGTCGCGAGCACGGCGCCACCGTACATGGCCCCGTTGACGCTTGCCATGGCAGCAGGCGTGGCCACATTGGCTCCGGCGCAGCTCGAAATGGCCGCACCTGCGACACCCGTACCACCCGTGAGCTTATCGACCGCGATGACGGGAATTGCAAAGACCACCGAGCAGATCACGCCGAGCAGAATGCCGGGAAGACCGCCATTAATGAGCTGGCCAAAGGTCATGGTCGAGCCCATGGCAAAGAAGACGAGCACGATGATGGCGGAAAGTGCCGGTGCCATCATCTTCTTAAAGCTCGGGAACAGGTTGCCCAGAATAATGCCGACGACGATCGGCAGGATGGCGCCCACGAGCGACCAGCCGATCGGGGCCTGACCGGCAGCGCCGAGCACGATCATCGTGACCGGAGGGCCGACAACCAGCGTGGTGATGGCGACGGCGCCACGCTCGGCCTCATTGCCCATGGTGCCCATCAGACCAGCGTACATAGCGTTGTTGGCGCCGGTGCAAGCCGCCAGCATCACCATGGCAGAGATGCCAAACAGGTTGTCGTTGAACACATAAAGGATGAGCAGCGACACGGCAACGACCACGATCTGCTTGACGGCGATGATGATGGCGCCGCGTGCAGCGGCGGCAGGAGCACTCTTAAACGAAATCGTCGTACCGACGATGAGCAAAAAAGCGCCCACGAGCGGGCCTGCACCCTGCTGGGTCATGCCAAGCGTAAAGCTGCCGAGCGTCTTGAACAGGTCGGGGAATAGCGTGTTGAGCAGGCAGCCCAGCAAAAGCGGCACCAAAATATTGGCACCCGGGATGGAGGACATCTTAAAGAACGGCTCCTTTGCCGCCGGCGCCTCCACCGCAGTCGATTCACTCATATATATCTCCTTTGGATGCATGCGAATCGTAGCCGCACGCGCCTATGTCAGAAAGAAGGCGACGGTCCCGAGTCGCAGGAGCCGTCGCCGAATAATCGTCGCGGGGTATTACCCGTCCAGGACGATGCCGCCGTCGCAGTCACCGATCTCGCCGTTCACGAAGCTGGCGAGGTCGGAAGCGAAGAACAGCACCATCTGCGCAGGCTCGCTGGCCTGGGCGGCGCGGCCCAGAGGAATACCGTTGATGATGCGCTGAGAGTTCTCGTCAGAAAGGATCGACGTCATGTCGGTAAGCGTGAGCGACGGGCACACAGCGTTGCAGCGGACGCCAAACTTGCCGCCTTCCTTGGCGACTGCCTTGGTTAGACCGTTAACACCGGCCTTGGAGCTCGCGTAAGCCGCGGTGCCGAGCAGGCCGCCGCCGATCTTGCCCGCAACGGAACTCACGTTGACGATAGTGCCGGCATGGGCCGCCTTAAAGTGCGGGTACACGGCATTCATCATGGTAAACGTACCATTGAGGTTGATGTCAATGGTGCGACGCCACTCGGTGTCATCGATCTCGTCGAACTTCTTGGTGCTGATGACGCCAGCGCAGTTAATCAGGATGTTGGTTTGCGGCAGGTCTGCGAAAATCTGTTCGACGGTCTCGCGCGCCTTGGGCGCATCGGCGACATCGAGCTGATAAAACTTGTTGCCCTCGCCAAGCTCGGCCACAGCGGCCTCGCCCTTAGCAGCGTTCCTTGCGATGAGCGCGACATGTCCGCCGCCCGCGACGATGCCCTTGGCGATCTCGAGGCCAATGCCCTGAGTGCCGCCCGTGACAATCGCGGTCTTGCCCGTGAAGTCAAATGCCATGACTCCATCCCCCTTTATATAAGGTGTCTCCTCGCGGGAAGTTGGAGCATCGCACGTGGCGATTATATGAGTCCCAGTCGTCATGGTGGTGACAACCCCTCGCCTAACCGCGGGCATAATAGTTCTTTGAAACGCTTCAGCAATTGAATTTTTCAACTCTTTATGCGCTCTTTATATTGCCCACTGCATGAGGTCCGAATATGCGGGTATCATCTTTCACCGAAAATAGTTTCTAGTGTTAGGGGTTTTCGGTGGAAGATACCGATTTCCATGAGCTTGGGCGTCAGCTCTTTACCGAGTTTGGCAGCATGCACCAGCGCGTTTCGCGCTTTGCCGACCAGGCTCTGGGTGGCGAGATGGCCGTCATGCGCGCCCTCATGCGCGCCGGCGGCTCGCTCACGCCGAGCGAACTCGCCGATCGTGCCTGGGTCTCGAGCGCCCGCATCGCCAATATCCTGCGCGCCCTCGAGGCCAAGGGCTGGGTCGAGCGCGAGCACTCAAAGACCGACCGTCGTCGCGTACACGTCACGGTGACCGACAAAGGATTCCAGGTCATCGAAATCAAACGTCGGGAATTCGAGGACCGCACCGCAGCCTTCCTCGAGCAGCTTGGCGAAACAGATACCCAAGAGATGGTGCGCCTTCTAAGACGTGCCAACGAAATTATCGACCGCAATCAAGAAAGGAGAGATGCCGAGTGAGGATTCTCAAGCTCTTTAAAAAGCATATCCTGGCACTGCTCGCAGCTATCGTACTCATCGTAATCAGCTGCAACGCCGATCTGGCGCTGCCTACCTATATGAGCGACATCGTCGACGTGGGTGTGCAGCAAGGCGGTATCGCCTCGCCCGTACCTGACACCATCCGTGCCGAATCGCTCGACGACCTCGAACTCTTTATGAGCGCCAAGGATGCCAAGGCTGTGGAGGCCGTGTTTAGCAAGGCGGACAATAACGGCATTCGAACGTACAAGGGCACCGAGGAAGAGCGTGCCGATGGCAGCAAGCTCGCCGATATCATGAGCCTGCCCGAGACTGTTGTCCTTTCGCTCAACCAGGGCATCGACGCCAACTCCATGGGCGACATGATGGGCTCGTCCAGCGAGAAAGACGACAACGCTGCCCAGGCCATGCCCACCCCCGAGCAAATGGCAGCGATGACGCCCGAGCAGCTCGCCGAGATGCAGCAGAAGGCCGCGGCGGCGCAGAACATGCAAAAGCAGATTGATGCCGACGGCGGTAAGATCACTATGAAGAGCCTGCGCCTGGGTGTCGAGGGCGGTCTGGTAGACCAAAGCAAGCTCGTCGAGGGCGCCAACCAAATGGCGGACAAAATGGGCTCCATGTCGGGCTCCATCGTCACCCAGCGCGCCGTGAGCTATGTACAGGACGAGTACAAGGCGCAGGGCATCGACCCCGCCGACGTGCAGAACGCCTACCTGAGCCGCATGGCGACCACGATGTTTGGACTGTGCCTCGTGTCGCTCGTCGCCACCATCCTGACCGGTGCCGTGGCTTCGCGCACCGCCTGCTCCATCGCCCGCGACCTGCGCCGCGAGACCTTCAACAAGGTTATGCACTTCTCGCCGGCCGAGGTGGGCAAGTTTAGCCAGGCCTCGCTCATCACCCGCTGCACCAACGACATTCAGCAGATCCAGATGGCCGCAACTCTGTTTATCCGCATGTGTCTGATGGCCCCCGTCATGGGCATCGTCGCCGTCATGCGCGTCCTGGCCAACCATACCGGCCTGGAGTGGACCATCGCCGTTGCCATCATCGCGGTCTCGGCCGTCGTCGGCGTGCTTATGGGCCTCACCATGCCCAAGTTCAAAAAGATGCAAAGCTTTGTTGACCGCGTGAACCTTACCGCCCGCGAGCTGCTCGACGGCCTTATGCCCATCCGCTCGTTCAACCGCGAGGAACATGAGCTCGAACGTTTTGACAAGGCGTCGCTCGACCTGATGACCACGCAGCTCTACACCAACCGAGCCATGAGCTTTATGATGCCGCTCATGATGCTCGTCATGAACTGCATCACCGTGCTTATCGTCTGGTTTGGCGCGCAGGGCGTGTCCGACGGCGTGATGCAGGTCGGCAACATGATGGCGTTTATCTCCTACACCATGCAGATCGTCATGGCGTTTATGATCCTCACCATGGTTTCGGTCATCCTGCCCCGTGCCGAGGTCGCAGCCGAGCGCGTAGATGAGGTCATCACCTGCCCCACGAGCATCAACGACCCTGCCTCGCCCAAACTGCCCGCGGCCGGCTCGCCGCGCGGTGAGCTCACCTTCCGCGACGTGAGCTTCCAGTACCCCGATGCCCGCGCCGACGTCATTAGCGGTGTGAACTTCACCACGCATGCCGGTCAGATGCTCGGCATCATTGGCTCCACGGGCTCGGGCAAGTCCACGCTCGTACAGCTGATTCCGCGCCTGTACGACGTCACGGGCGGCAGCATTTCGCTCGACGGCATCGACGTGCGCGACATGACCCTTTCCGAGCTGCGCCGCCGCATCGGTTATATTCCGCAGCAGGGTCGTCTGTTCTCGGGTACCGTCGAGAGCAACCTCAAGTTTGCCGGCGACATGGTGAGCGATGATGACATGCGCCAGGCCGCGCGCATCGCACAGGCCGAGGACTTTATCGCCGAGCGTGAGGGCGGTTACGACTCCCCCATCAGCCAGGGCGGCTCCAATGTTTCGGGTGGTCAGCGCCAGCGTCTGGCCATCGCCCGCGCATTGGCCAAAAAGCCCGAGGTCGTGGTGTTCGATGACTCGTTTAGCGCCCTCGACTACAAGACCGACGCGCGCCTGCGCGAGGAGCTCGCCAAAAACGTCACCGACGCCGCGCTCGTGGTCGTGGCGCAGCGTATCGCGACCATCATGCACGCCGACCAGATCATCGTGCTCGACGACGGCCACGTAGTGGGCACCGGCACGCACGAGGAGCTGCTGCGCAGCTGCCCGGCGTACCTGGAGATCGCACAGTCGCAGCTTTCCGCCGAGGAGCTGGGGCTTACCCAAGAAGAAATTGCAGCCGTCATGGAAGGAGGCGAGCGCTAATGGCAGACGAGACCAAGACTCAGATTCCCAAGCCCACCCGCCAGCGTGGTCCCATGGGCCGCATGGGTGGCATGCGTCGTGGCGAAAAGGCCAAGGACTTTAAGGGCACCATGAGGCAGCTGCTCGGCTATATCGGCCAGCACAAGATTGCCGTGTTTGCCGCCGTCGCCTTTGCCGTGTGCTCGGTCATCTTTAACATTGTGGGACCCAAGGTGCTCGGCCAGGTTACGACCAAGCTGTTCGAAGGCCTGGTCGCCAAGGTCAACGGCACCGGCGACGTTGACTTTGACTGGATCGCCAAGACGCTCGGCTTTTTGCTCTGCCTGTATCTGGCGAGCTCTGTCTGCAGCCTGGTCCAGGGCTGGCTCATGACCGGCGTCACGCAAAAGATCTGCTACCGCATGCGCAAGGAAATCGCCGCCAAGATTGCCGTCGTGCCGATGAGTTACTTCAACGGCCACAGCAAGGGAGACGTACTCAGCCGCATCACCAACGACGTCGATACGCTGGGTCAGTCGCTCAACCAGAGCGTGACGCAGCTCATCACGTCGGTGACGCAGATTATCGGCGTGCTCGTCATGATGCTTTCGATCAGCCTGCCGCTTACCGGCGTCACCGTGCTCACGCTGCCGGCCGCCGCGATTATCTTGACCGTAATGATTCACTTCTCGCAGCCGTACTTCCGCGAGCAGCAGCAGGTTCTGGGCGCCGTCAACGGCATTATCGAGGAGGACTTTGCCGGCCAGAACGTCATTCAGGTGTTCGACCGCGCCGAGGCCTCGATCGAAGAGTTCGACCGTCAAAACGACCGCCTCTTTATTAGTGGCTGGCGCTCGCAGTTCCTGTCGGGCCTGATGATGCCGCTTATGAGCCTGGTGGGTAACATGGGCTACGTGGGCGTTGTCGTGGTGGGCGCACAGCTCGCACTGACCGGCAACGCCACGCCCGGCGACATCCAGAGCTTTATCCAGTACGTTCGCAACTTTACGCAGCCCGTGCAGCAACTGGGCAACGTGAGCAACACGATGCAGTCGATGGCAGCCGCCACCGAGCGCGTCTTTGAGTTCCTGGCCGCGCCCGAGGAGGAGCAGAAAGCCGACGCGCAGATTCCCGAAAAGCGCCCCGGCCATGTGGAGTTTGATCACGTCAAGTTTGGCTATACGCCCGACAAGACCATCATCCACGACTTTAGCTGCGAGGCGCAGCCCGGCCAGACCATCGCCATCGTCGGTCCTACCGGCGCCGGCAAGACCACGCTCATTAAGCTGCTGCAGCGCTTCTACGATGTGGACGGCGGTAGTATTTTAGTGGACGGGGTAGACACCAAGGAAATGACCCGTCACGAGCTACGGGATCGCTTTGGCATGGTGCTCCAGGATGCCTGGCTCTTTGAAGGCAGCATCCGGGACAACATAGCTTACGCGCAGGACAATCTTCCGGAGGAAAAAATCATCGCCGCCGCACGATCCGCCAGCGTGGACAGCTTCATCAAGACCCTGCCAGGCGGTTATGATTTTGAACTTTCCACAGGGGCGGAAAATATCTCACAAGGTCAACGCCAACTGCTGACCATCGCCCGAGCGATGGCGTCTGACCCGGAAATCATGATCTTGGACGAGGCCACCAGCAACGTGGACACGCATACGGAGCAGCTTATCCAAAAAGCACTTGCAAAATTGATGCACGGACGTACTTCTTTTGTGATTGCCCATCGGCTTTCTACGATTCGGGATGCTGACATGATCCTTTACATGGAACATGGTGATATTCTTGAGCATGGCAGCCACGAAGAGTTAATGGCACAACATGGAAAATACGAAGCATTGTATATGAGTCAGTTTGCACAGTAATATTACAAACGTTTAATTGGCTGCTTAATTGCCATTTGAGGAGAAACAAAACTACTATCAAATACTGCCCCGTCCGGGGAAAGAAAAAAACCGTTGGACGGGGCAGATGATTTCCTGCGCACATTTAGCTCATTATTCTGTCGGCGGTTTTGATGGACTCAGGGCCGCCGTTTCTTTGCGTTAACACAAACCAATGACGACTTGCAGGGACACGGCAACCGATGGGAGGTTATTTTGCCGTGTCTACTTTACTATTCTATTTCTCCTGTGATCTGCACCAGTCAAAAAAAGTTCGTACCCGCCGTCGGGGTATTCTTGGTATGAATATGAACACAGAAATCATGTGAATAGATTTTATAATTCTTCTACGCCTGTCTGCATTTTGCAGACAGGCGTTTTTTGTCGTTTTCTTGGGTTTTGTGTCGGCTGTCGATCACCTCCTGTATCTATCCCTTGCAACGCAACGATGAAATAGGAGGTGCAGCGCATGGATTCTTCCTAAAGAATTTTTTCAAAAATTTTTCTGCGCGTTTGCCAAAACGCATGATGCGGCGGTGACTTAGGAAAACATTGAAGCAAGGAACGGTGTAGTTTAACGGCTATGCCGT